>CAIQJD010000117.1 GCA_903872005.1 uncultured bacterium
CAGAATGTGGTGGATGTGGCCCACTGCTTCGGGCTGGATTGCCCCAAAGTGGCCGTCCTCTCTTCGACAGAGAGCGTGGATCCCGGCCTGCCGGGCGGCGTGGATGGGTTGATCCTCAGCCGCATGGCCCAGCAGGGCGCGGTTGAAGGCGCGTGGGTGGATGGCCCGCTCTCGCTGGACGTGGCGATCTCGGCGCATGCGGCGCAGGTCAAAGGAGTCGAGGGGCCGGTGGCCGGCGCGGCCGATATCTTGATCGTCCCGAACGTGGAGACCGGCAACATCATGGCGAAGTCTATCCAGTATTTTGGGCACGGGCGCATGGCCGGCCTGGTTGTTGGGGCGCGCGCCCCCATCTTGATCAGCTCGCGCGCCGACGTGGCCGAGACGCGCTTCCTGTCGCTGGCGATGGCCGCCATTGTGGTGGGCTGTCGCCGCCGGCGCGCCGCGCCATAAGATACGCGAACGATTGTATTGAAGGAAGGAAGGAACCAGCGTTTGAGAGCATTAATCACCGGCGGCGCCGGCTTCATTGGCAGTCATCTGGCGGAGGCCCTGTTGGCCGCCGGGCATCGCGTGATGGTCATTGACGACCTCTCCACCGGCCGGTTCGCCAATATCGAACAGCTCACCGGACACCCGCACTTCGGCTTCGCCATCGAGACGATCACCAATGAGACGGTCATGGATCGGTTGGTGAGCGAGTGCGACGTGCTGTTTCATCTGGCGGCAGCCGTGGGCGTGCAACTGGTGGTCAGCCGGCCGGTGCATGTCATCGAGACCAACGTCCTCGGCTCGGCCACGATCATGCGCCTGGCAAACCGCTACCGGCGCAAAGTGCTGTTGGCCTCCACGTCGGAAGTCTACGGCAAAGGGCCGAATGTCCCCTTCCGCGAGGATGACGACCGCCTCCTGGGGCCAACGACGCGCAGCCGGTGGAGCTATGCCTGCTCCAAAGCCATTGATGAATTCCTGGCCCTGGCGTATCACAAAGAGCACGATCTGCCCTGCGTCATCTTCCGGCTCTTCAACACCGTGGGGCCGCGCCAGACCGGCCGCTATGGCATGGTCGTGCCGCGCTTCGTGGGACAGGCCCTGCGCGGCGAGCCGATCAGCGTCTACGGCGACGGCGAGCAATCGCGCTGCTTCGTGGATGTGCGCGACGTGGTATGGGCGATCATGGCCCTGGCCGAACACCCCGGCGCGGTGGGCGAGGTGTTCAACATCGGCGCCACCGAAGAAGTGAGCATGACCCAACTGGCTCAACGGGTGAAGACCCTGACCGGCAGCGCGTCGGAGATCGCCTACATCCCCTACGCCGACGCCTACGAGACCGGCTTCGAGGATTTTCGCCGGCGCGTGCCCGACATCAGCAAGATTAGCCGGCTGACCGGCTACCGCCCGCGCTACGGGCTGGATGATATTCTGCGCCACATCATTGACGACCGGCGCGGCCCAATCGGTCAGGTAGAAGGAAAGACCCAGGCATGACCATTTCGTTGATCTTGATTTTTCTGGACGTCGCATTCTCGGTAGCCGGCCAACTGCTGCTCAAGAAAGGCATGACCGCCGTCGGTCGCATTGACAGCGACTTCTTCGCGCAGCCGTTGCTGGGCCTGTGGCGCATGTTCACCACATCGCCCTATGTCGTCCTGGGCCTGGGGTTGTACGTCGTCGGCGCAGTGCTGTGGCTGATCGTCCTGTCGCGCGTCAATCTGAGCTATGCGTACCCGCTCATCGCCTTGACCTACGTGCTGATTCCGCTGGCCGCCTGGCTCCTTTTGCACGAACCGCCCATCCCCCTCATCCGCTGGGTCGGCATGGCGATCATCGTCTTTGGCGTGGTTCTGGTCGCGCGGTCGTAAGGGTGGCCCTCTGGTAGGGGCGGCCCTTATGGCCGCCATCCCAGAGGGCAAGCACGAGGCTTGCCCCTACACGCCGCCCTCTGGGGGGCAAGCACAAGGCTTGCCCCTACGCGCCGCCCTCTGGGGGGCAAGCACAAGGCTTGCCCCTACGGGTCGGCAATGTTTTGTGGAGGTGATTCAGCATGGCCCAAGTAGAAGTGCGTCTGCCGCGCGGCATGCGCGACATCTTGCCCCAACAGATGATCTTGCGCCAATACGTGATGGGCGAAATCGAGAAAGCCTTTAAGTCTTACGGCTTCGAGCCGCTGGAGACGCCGGCCGTCGAGCTGCGCTCCGTGCTGATGGGCAAATACGGCGAAGAGGCCGAGAAGCTCATCTATGATGTGCAGCACCTCGGCGGAAAAGAAGAGTTGGCGCTGCGCTATGACCTCACGGTGCCGCTCACGCGCGTCATCGCCATGAATCCCGAATTGCGCCTCCCCTTCAAGCGCTATCACATCGCGCCGGTCTGGCGCGCCGAACGGCCGGCCAAGGGGCGCTATCGCCAGTTCTACCAGTGCGACGCCGACATCGTCGGGAGCGCCAGCATGTTGGCCGACGCCGAGATCGTCGCCTTGATCCGCGATATCCTGACGCGCCTGGCCTTCCGGCAATACACCATCCAGATCAATCACCGGCAATTCCTGATGGGCCTGGGGCAATATTGCGGCGTCAGCGGCGAGATGGCCGGCGCGCTCTACCGCTCGGTGGACAAGTTGAACAAGATCGGCGAAGAAGGCGTCATGGCCGAGCTGGCCGCGGCCGGCGTGCCGGCCGAAATCGGCGAGCGCCTGCTGAGCCTGCTCCGCATTCAGGGCGACAGCCGCGAACTCATCGCCGCTATGCGGACGCGTCTGGCTGACTGGCCGGCGGCCCTGCGCGGCCTCAACGAGCTGGAAGAGCTGGACGTCTACCTGCGCGAATTCGGCGTCCCCGAAGAGTGCTATCAGATTGATTTCTCGATGGTGCGCGGCCTGAGCTACTACACCGGCCCGATCTTCGAGACGGTCGTCAAAGAGCCGAAGATCGGCAGCATCACTGGCGGCGGCCGCTACGATGACCTGATTGGGCTGCTCACCTCGCGCTCGCTGCCGGTGACCGGCACCACCGTCGGCATCGAGCGGCTGATTGACGTCATCGAGGAGCTGCAGCTCTACCCGTCGGCCCTGGGGCGCACCACGGCGCAGGCGCTCGTGACCGTCTTCGACGCGGCGACGCGGGCGCATTCCTTGCGTCTGGCGCAAGACCTGCGCGCCGCCGGCTTCAACGTGGAGCTGTACTTCGGCGAGGGCAAGCTGGGCCGGCAGATCCGTTACGCCAGCGATAAGGGCATCCCCTTCCTGGCGATTGTGGGGCCGGACGAAGCCGCCGCCGGCCAGGTCACGCTGCGCGACCTGGAGCGCACCCTGCAAGAGACAACGCCGGCCGGCGCGGCCGCTGCCACGCTGCGCCGCTGGCAAAGCGAGAGGTGATCGGGTGGCGTTCTGCCCAACAGGAGGTATAGCGATGGGTGAGCTGCCGAGTACGCCGACCGACATGGAGCAAATCCGCTTCCGTTACCAGACCCTCTTGAACGCGTCCATGGACGGGTTCTGGATGGCCGACTTGCAGGGACACTTGCTGGAGGTCAGCCCCAGCTATAGCGCCATCGCCGGCTATCCGACGGAAGAGCTGCTCACACTCACGCTGGCCGACCTGACCATCCAGGAGACGCCCGGCGCGATGGCGCGGGGGATCCGCGCCATCGTGGACGCCGGCGCCAGACGCTTCGAAGTCCGGCAACGCCGCAAGGATGGCAGCGAGATCACCGTGGAGGTAAGCGCGCATTACCTTCCCGAAGGCGAGGGCCGCATTTTCGGCTTCATCCGCGACATCACGGAACGCAAGCGCTCCGAGCGCTTCCTGCGTATCCAGCACGATCTGAGCATGGCCCTGGCCCGCACCAGCGACTTGCAAGTCGCGTTGCAAGACATCCTCGATGCCATGTTGCAGCTCGATAGCCTGGATTGCGGCGGCGTCTATCTGGTAGATGAGCATACCGGCGCAGTGGACCTGGTAGTCCAGCGCAACCTCTCGCCGACATTCCTGGCCGAGCGCTCGCACTACCACGCGGGGTCGCGCGAAGCGCAGATGATACGGGCCGGCCGCACCGAATTCCGTTCCTACACAGGCCCGCGCCCACCCATTGGGGCGTACATGGATGCGGAAGGCATCCGCGCCGTGGCCTTGTTCCCCATCGTCCATGACGAACAGACCATCGCTGTGATGAATCTGGCCTCACGCCACAGCGACGACATCCCAGCTTTCGACCGCAGCGCCCTGGAGACGCTGGCGGCGCAATTCCAGAGCGCGCTAGTTCGCATCCAGACCGAAGCCAAGTTGCGCGCGACCCAGGCATTCTTCGATAAAGTAGTCTCGGTCGCTCCGCTCGGCATCTCGGTGCACAACGCGACGAACGGCAACGTCGAGTTTTCTAACCAGCGCTCTTATATGGCCGGCCTGAAAGCCGAGGATTTCAAGGGGCTGCCCAATGAAGAGCGGGACCGGCGGGTCGGCGAGGAAGAGCGCAACCGGATGCAGGGCTTCATGCGCCAGCTCTGCACGCTGGCCGACGACGAAGTGCGGATGATCGAGGTGCAAGGGAACCGGCCCGATGGCAGCCCGACCTGGTCGCGCCACTACTTTACCGTCTTTGGGCACGATGGCGCCGGGAAGATCAACCGGATCCTCTGCATCAACGAAGATATCACAGAGTCGAAGCGACTGGAAGCCGAGCTGCGCGCCAGCGAGACGCGCCTGCGCCAGTTGATGGCGACGACGGCGGTGATCATCTACAGCGGCCGGCGCGCATCCCCGGACGCGCCGGCTTTCGTTTCCACCTTCGTCAGCGAAAACGTCGAGGAACGGATGGGCTATCGGCCCGAAGAGATCATTGGAGATACGGATGAGTGGTTCGGGCGGGTGCATCCAGAGGATTGGGGTCTCCTCCTGGCCGGCACGCGCGAATTGACCGAAAAGGGCGAAACGGTTATCGAGTATCGCTATCGGCATAAGGATGTCTCGTATCGCTGGCTGCACGACCACATGCGTCTGGTCGGCCGGCCGAACGATCCCGACGCGGAGCTGGTCGGGAGTTGGTTCGACATCACCGACCGCAAAGAGGCCGAGGCCGCGCTGGCCGCCTCGGAACGCCGGCAACGGGAGATCATTGACAATTCGCCCGATCCGATCGTCGTGCTGGACGCGGCCGGCAAGGTCGTTGCCTGGAATCTGGCAATGCAGCAATTGACGGGCGTTCGGGCGGAAGAGGTCAACCGGGAAGGCAAATTTGCCGCCGGCCTGGCCTTTTACGGCGTCCGCCGGCCGTTGCTGGCCGACTTCATCCTGCGGCGTGACCTGAATCCGCAAGAGTACTATGAGATCGCCCAATGGGAGGACGACTCCCTGGTCGCCGAAGCCACGCTCGCCTCGCTCAACGGGCGCACAGTGCGCTTATGGGCCAAGGCCAGCCCGCTCTACGACGCCGAGTGCCGGCTGGTTGGCGCGGTCGAGGTGCTGCGCGACATTACGGATCGCGTGCGCGCGGAGCAAGAGCGGCTGGATCTGGAGCGGCAGATGCAGCAAGCCCAAAAGCTGGAGAGCCTGGGCGTCATGGCCGGCGGCGTGGCTCACGACTTCAACAACTTGCTGACGACCATCATGGGCAATGCCGATCTGGCGCTCCTGGATGGGGACACGTCGGCCGAGGTGCAAGAGAGCCTGTGCGCGATCATGGCGTCTTCACGCCGGGCGGCCGATCTTTGCAAGCAGCTCCTGGCCTATTCCGGCAAGGGCGCTTTCATGGTAGAACTTCTCGACCTGCGCGCTGCGGCGCGCCAGGTGGAACCGATTCTGAACGCCGCGCTCCCCAAGTCGGTCAGGACGGAAACGCGCTATGCGGAGCGGCTGCCGCTCATCTGGGCCGACGCCGGCCAGATGCGCCAGGTCATCTTCAACCTGATGGTCAACGCCGGCGAGGCCATTGGCAACGCGGAAGGGCGCGTCACGGTCACCATTGGGCAGGAGTTCACCAGTCAGTCCTTCTTGCGCGAATGCCAGGCCGGCGCGGATTTGCCCGCCGGCGAGTATATCTTCCTGGAGGTCGCTGATACTGGCTGCGGCATGGCGCCGGACGTCCTGACGCGCATCTTCGAGCCATTCTTCACCACCAAGTTCACCGGCCGCGGGCTGGGCCTTTCGGCCGTCCTCGGCATTGTGCGCGGGCACCAGGGCGCGATCAAGATCGTCAGCGAGGTCGGCCGGGGCACGGTGGTGCGCGTCCTCTTGCCGGCCACGGACGTGTTCGGCAGCGACGCGGCGGTGGGCAGGGGCCGCACCGAGCGTTCGACGGCCGAGGGCGTCATCCTGTTGGTCGAAGATGAAGAAGAGGTGCTGCATATCAGCAAGCGGATGCTGGAATATCTGGGGATGCGCGTCCTGACGGCCGGCGATGGCGCAGAGGCGCTACAGGTCTATCACCGCGAGGAACGCACGCTGACCGGCGTGCTCCTGGATTTGAGCATGCCGCGCATGGATGGCTTGGAGACGTTGCGGGCGCTGCTGGCAATGGACCCACACGCGCGCGTCATCCTCTGTTCGGGCTACGATGAAGGTGAGCTGGCAGAGCGTTTCGCCGGCGAAGGCGCCATAGCTTTCCTGCAAAAGCCGTATACGCTGGATACGCTGCGCGAGAAGCTGGCCCGGCTGAAGCCGGCCCCGTAGCCTGGCGCCTCGTGCGCGTCCGATCGGACGCGCCAAGACGCCCACAAGGGGCGAAGCTACTTGTTCTGCGCGGCCAGATCCAGGATGGCCCCTTTGATGAAAATGTTGTTCGGCGGACAGCCCGGCACGTAGGTCGCCGCGGCGCGCAGCTCTTGCGGGCAACATTTGCCCACAGCGATGACCCGGCGCATGTCCACGCCGGCCGGCAGCGCCGCGTCGCCAGTCACCAGGATGAACCCGCCGGCCTTGTCGAAGTTCCCATCGCGCGACATATCAAAGAGCGCGCTGCTGACCCCCAGCCGACAGCCGGTGCAGGTGCCCGGCGCG
>CAIQJD010000118.1 GCA_903872005.1 uncultured bacterium
CGGAAGTGCTCGATACGCCGCAGAAGATCATTGAGGCGACCCTCGCCAACGAGCGTATGATGGGCCGGGTGCAACTGGAGCAGGGTCGCTACAGCGCCGTCATTGATTTCCCCATTAAGACGATGAACGCCAGCGAGCGGGACATCATCTACCAGTGCGATACGGGGCCGGTACTCTACCCGGACCTGACGCGCGCGCCGGCGGATTTGTTGGCCGGCTTCGAGCTGGCCTTCGCGGCCGTCAACTGCCCGACCTGGGTTGAGTTTCTGGTGCGCGTCCCGACGCCGGTCGCGGATGGCATCAGCGTGTATCACTATAGCAAATCGGTGCATTGCGAGTCCAAGAACCTGATGCTGCGCTTGCTATAGGAGGCGAGGAGATGGATAGCCGTGAGCGGGTGATGCGGACGCTCAGCCGGCAGCGGCCGGACCGTCTGCCGATGTGGGATTCGCCGTGGGAAGACGCGCTGACGCGCTGGTACGCCGAGGGATTGCCGTGCGCTGCGGACCTGGACGACTATTTCGGCTTCGACATCGCGACCATGTCGGTGGATGCTTCGCCGCGCCGGCCGCAGCGGATCATCGCCGAGGATAGCGAGTATCTGACCTACCAGGATCGCGCCGGCTATTCCGTTCGCCGGGCCATCGGGAAGTCGCGCACCATGCACTTCTTTGATCACGTCACCAAGGATCGGGCAGCCTGGGAGGAGGTCAAGCGCGGTTTCGTCATGCGGCCGGGAGACACGGCGCGCATAGACACGGCGTCGTACTTCAAGCACCTGGACGAGTATCCCACGTGGGAGGAGGCGCGCCGGCGCTATCAGGACGTCTTGCGCCAGAATCGGTACCTCCTCTTCGTGTGCTATGGCTCCTATGAGGCGACCTGGCGCCATCGTGGCTTCGATACGCTCCTGCTGGATATGGCCGAGGATCCCGACTGGGTGGCCGAGATGGCGTCCACGTACATGGATTTCCTCATCGCGGTCCTGCAACGCTGCCTGGACGAGGGGCTGCGCCCGGATGGCTTCTTCATGGTCGAAGACCTGGCTTACACGCAGGGCATGTTGATGTCGCCGCGCACGTGGCGCCGGCTGTTCAAGCCGCCGACCGCCAAACTGGGTGAATTCCTGAACCGCAACGGCATCTCGTTCTGGATGCACTGTTGCGGCAATGCCGAGGCCGTCTTTGATGACCTCATCGAGTGCGGCTTGCAGGTGATCCAGCCGTTGGAGGCCAAGTCCGGCCTGGATGTCCGCAAGCTGCGCCAGAAGTATGGGAGCCGGCTGACGTTCTTCGGCAACATAGATGTGATCAATATGGCGCAGGGGAGCGATGCCGAGGTGGAAGAAGAAATCCGCACGAAGCTGGCGCCTTTCGCGGCCGCGGGCGGCGGCTACATGTACCATTCCGATCATTCGGTGCCGCCCGAAGTGAGTTTTGCGCGCTATCAGCGCGTGTTGGAGTGGGTGCGCCTCTATGGGACGGTAGCTTGACAACGCAGAGAGGAGAATGAGTATGTTGGCCGGCGCATTGAAGCAGAAGCTCCGCAAGGGAGAGATCACGGTTGGGACGTGGATGACCTTTGACTTCTGGCCGGGCTGGCTGGAAGTGTACAAGCAGGTCGGGTTGGACTGCGCCATCCTGGACATGGAGCACGGCGCGGCGACTCTGGCCGACGCCGAGAATCTGTGTCGCACGGCGCGCCTGCTCGATTTCCCGCTGATCTTGCGGGCTGAGGCCAGCGTGTATCATCTGTTACGCAAGTACATGGACATGGGGCCGGCCGGCATGATGAACCCCTGGGTCGAGCGGGCCGAGCAGGTCGGGACGCTGCGCGATGCCATCTTCTGCGCGCCCCAGGGCCGGCGCGGGCCGGGCGGCGTCTCGATTTTCGCCGCGCCGGGGCTGGATCGGGCCGGCTGGCGCGCCATCGAAGATGACTTCTGCGTCATGTTGCAGGTGGAGACGCCGGCCGGCATCGAAACCATGAGCGAGATCATGGCGCAAGACTGGGTGGACTGTGTCTGCCTGGGGCCGTATGATCTCTCGTTAAACCTGGGACATTGCGGTGAGATGGAAGAGCCGTCCGTGGTGGCCGCCATCACGCGGGTGGTTCAGCAGGGGCGCGCCCTGGGCAAGGCCGTGGGGATGCCGGTGGGCGACATGGAGTCCACGCGCTTCTGGTTGGAACGCGGCTGCACTTTCTTCCCGTATGGCGATATGCTGTCCATGACGCGCGCCGGCTATGGATCGGTACTGCAATCGCTGCGGGGCTGAGTACCCTCGTCCGATCCGTTGGAGTTAATTTGACATAAAGTTGCATGCGAAGGCAAACCTTCGCATGCAACACTCTCCATTATCCGCGTGCGTCCGCATTCCTCCGCGCCCGATCCCGCGCGACAGACATCCCGCGCCGACCCGTCTACCAGATGCCCGGCAGCAGGCGATAGCGCACCTGGCGGGCATATTCCTTGTAGCCGGCCAGCTCCTCTTGCAGGGTGCGATCTTCCAGGGCGGTGCGCAAGCCCAAGACCGGGACCACAAGGCCGGCGGGGATGAGCGCCCACCAGGAGCCAAGCATCAAGGGAATGCATAGTTGCCAGACGATGGACCCCACATAGCCAGGATGGCGCACGTAGCGATAGGGCCCGCCCGTGGCGACGCTATGATTGCGATCTTCCTGGATTCGTACGGTAGCCGAGAAGAACTTGTTGGCGACCATCGCCCAGATGAAGAAGCCTTGACCCAGGGCCATGGGGATGAGCATGGCGAGCCGTGCGACTGTCGGCAGCGAATGTGACCAACCGAAGCGCGCATCAAGGCCGGCCACCACGAGCGTGGCGATAGGGATTCCGGTCGCCGCTAGAAAGGCCAGGCCGGTATCCCACTTCTTGGTTCCCTTCTGCAGTTTCGACCGTTCCGCGATCAAGTCGGGGTGTTTCCGACCCAATAGCCATGCCATGCAGCCTACGAGGACGAGATAGGCGCCCAGCATGATCCAGCCCCAAATCCAGTTGAGTCGCCCGGCCGAGGCGAAGAGAAGGCCCACCATGATGACCAGCGCCGTGATATTCTTGACCGCCCACAAGCGCACGCCGCGTGCAATGGTATCCGTTTTGTCGTTCATGCAATCCTCCTCTTCCGTTGTCTGTTGCGCCACGTCGGGGCAAGGGCCGTGGACGCGCGTCGCGGTTGTTGTCTGATTCTACGTTCGCTGGGAGGCTAGAGTTGCGCGGAGTATCGGGCGGCGAGAGAAGGCTGAAGCGTCTCCGTTAGGTTTTAGACGAGACCGAGCTGGCGCGCCTTCAGCGCCGCCTGGGTGCGGTCGCGCACGCCCAGCTTGGCGAGGATGCTGGTCAGGTGGTTTTTGGCCGTGCCTTCTGTGATATAGAGCTTTTCCGCGATCTCGCGATTGCTGGCGCCGGCGGCGACCAGGCGCAGGACTTCGATCTCGCGCTCAGAGAGCGGCTCAGGCAACGGCTCGCTGCGCTCGGCTGCCTGGGACGCGAGCCGAGCGAACTCCGCCACGACTTTCGCGGCCACATGGGTTTGCAGGAAGGACTCGCCGCGCGCCGCAGCGCGAATGGCTGCAAAAAGCTGGTCGGAGCCGGCGTCTTTGAGCAGGTAGGCCGTCGCGCCGGCGCGCAATCCCTCAAAGAGGTATTCGTCGTCGTCGAAGGTGGTCAGGACGATGACGCGGCAGGCCGGCAGACTGGCGCAGAGCCGGCGTGTGGCGGCCACCCCGTCCAATACCGGCATCCGCAAGTCCATCAGCGTCACCGCCGGCTGGTGCGCGGTCGCCAGCCGCAGCGCCTCTTCGCCGTTGCCGGCTTCGCCCACGACCTCAAAGTCGGCCTGGGTGGACAAGAGAGTGCGTAGCCCTTCGCGGAACATAGCCTGGTCATCGGCGATCAAGATGCGAATGCGACTCATGCCGGCGCCTCCACGCGTAGGGTGAAGCCTTGCCCGACGGCGCTGGCGATCAGCGTCTGTCCGCCCAATTGGCGCAGACGCTCGCGTAGGCCGAGCAAGCCGAAGCCGCCGGACGGCTCGGCGCAACCCACGCCATCGTCGGCGACGGTCAGCGCCGCCCAATCGGGCCGGCTATAGTCCAGGGTGATCGCTACGTTTTGAGCATGGGCGTGCTTTCGCACATTGGTCAGGGCCTCTTGCGCGGCGCGATAGAAGGCCAGTTCAACCGCCGGCGCCAGAGGGCGCGCCGCGCCAGCGATTTCCAGGGAGCAGGTCAGGCCGGCTGCCTGACATTCTTCTGCCAGCGCGCCGATGGCCGCAGAGAGGCTCCGACCTTCCAGTGGCGAGATGCGTAAGGCTGCCACGGAACGGCGCACTTCGGTCAGCCCTTCTTTGGCCAGAGATTGGGCTTTTGCCAGGGATTCCTGGAGGGCTGGCGCTGGCGGCGGTGTGGCGCTCGCCAACGCGCGCGCCGCCTCGATCTGCATGTGGATGGCGGTCAGATAGTGGCCCAGGCTATCATGGATTTCGCGCGCCAGGCGGTTGCGCTCTTTAGCCGTCGCCAGCTCTTCGACTTGCAAGGCGTATTCGCTCAGCCGGCGATTGGCGTCGGTCAATTCGGCCGCCAGATGCTCCACTTCGCCGCGTGCCCGTTCTTCGTTGATGGCAATGTCGGTGAAGACGGCGACGAAGAGAATGGCTGCGACGAATCCCAGTCCGTTGCGAAGCGCCGCCGACCAGCCGGTCAATAAGACAAGCGTCGCCATGAAGGCCAGCGCCAGCAGCAGCAGATAGGCCAATGCCGGCCGGCGGGGCAGGGCGACAATAGCCTGGCTCACCAGCGGCAACAGGAGGAGCCAGAAGCCGCCGGCCAATTCATTCAAGTAGATGATGAGCGCGCCCAGGGCCAATTGAAAGAAGAGATACGCGCCAATCGCCAGGCGCGAGCCGATGCGTTCACAATAGGCGTAGCCGGGTATGCCCACCAGGACGAAAACAGCGCCCAGGGCAACGCTCAACGCTGCCCGGCGCCAATCGGTCAAGAGTCCTGGCTGTCCGAACGCGGAGATATAAGCGGAAATCACTACCGCGGCAAAGGTCAGATTGGCGAACGCGCCGCGGCTGCCGAACCGTTTTCCATTGCCTGGCACGAGGCGCTCCTTCCCTGGCAGGTAGCCTGCTTTCTGGATTCATACGACGCGTGGGCATATTGTAGCACCGGCTTCGGCCGGCGTCAATCACGCTTGAAAGCCAACGCCACACATGCTATAATAGGCGCGTCGGTCACGACACGCGGCCGGCAAAGCATGGACGGTGGGAGGCGAGGATGCCGAAGACGAATCTCCTGGAGCGCATCGAGTTCTTGGGGCGCGAGTTGAATCTGCCGACCGAGACGGTCCTGTCCAAGGCGCTGGAGGCCGGCGTATTCGTGATGTATCGCCACTGTATGGCGGACAGATACCTGGCCGGCAATCTCTCGCGCGAAAAAGCATTGTCTCTCTTGGGGCCGCAAGAAGTGGCGCGCCTTGACTGTGTCATCAGCCG
>CAIQJD010000119.1 GCA_903872005.1 uncultured bacterium
CGCGGGCCGTCTCGACCACCGCCAACAACAGGGGCGTCGCCGGCCGGCCGGGGAGGGGCTGCAAAAGCTTCGGCCCGCCGAAGCGGGTCGCCGCGCCGGCCGCCAGAATGATCGCCCACACGCCCCGCAGCGCCGCGTCTGCCATCAGCGCGTGAAGGCTTCGCACACCACCGGCGTGGCGCGTAAGTAGGCGACCACCACATGTTGAATGGATGGACTGAGCAGCAACATGCGGATCGTCTTGAGGATGCCCTGCGAGCGGAGGGCCGGGCCGTGGGTGGTGAGGAGCGGGATGACGCGCGCGCCGGCCGGCGTCCCTTTCAACCCGCCATCGGCATGCGCCAGGGCCACGGCAATCAATTCGGGGCCGATGGGCGAGCCGAGCGGCATGCCGGACAGATCGGCCAGCAAGAGCGGGCGGTGAATGAACTCATCGGAAAGCGGCTTGCCCAGGACTTCCATGTCGGCCATCGGCACGACCAGCGTGGCGCACGCGGGGACCACCGGCTCCTGAATGTTGGGCGTCTTGAGCATGCGATGGGCCGCGCCGTCGGCCTCAATCAAGATCGCGGCATCGGAGAGACTCGCGGCCAGCGGCGCGATCCAGTCGGCCGGCACGCCGGTCAACTTATAGGGCTGAAACTTGATGGGATGATCGTAGCCGATCCAGCCCATGCTGACCGGGCCATCTTTGGGCTGATTGCCGGCTAACACGATTGTGGCGTACTGCGCCAGCGCCTGATGCACTTTCGCCTGGCAATCGGGGAGGTCGTCGGCGAAGACGAGGGTTTCGCCGGCCGCCGGGATCGGCTCGATGATGCGGGTGGTGGTGGTCACGATGGTGCGCCGGCCGAACGCGGCGCGCTCGCGCGCCGCCTGCATCGTGGCCGCAGTCTTCCCGCCGGCCCCGACGAAGCAGACGATATCGCGATCCTGAATTCCCAGCGCTTCGGCTAACAATTGGCTCCCCCTATGGCTATGCCACAGCCATAATGGTAGCATAGGTCGCGGTTGCTGTCCAATCCTATGCTTCCCAGGATGGCTTCTTCAGGGTGAGCGCCAGCAAGCCGGCCAGGGTCGAGGCGATAATCGCGACGACCACCGCGGCGCGATAGTTGCCCATCCAGTCGTAGATGCGCGCCCCCAGATAGTTGCCGGCGGCCGTGCCCAGCGCCGTCGCCAGGCCGACCAGGGCGTAAATCTTGCCGAAGGCGCGCAGGCCGAAGAGGGCCACGCCGGCCAGCGGAAAGACGGTGAAGACGCCGCCGCTGGCGACGCCATAGATGAAGACGTAGACGATGCGCGCGATGGGGCTGGCCGGCCAGAGGAGCATGCACGATCCCAGTCCCATGCCGATGAGCGAGAGGCCCAGGACGCGCGCCCGGCTGAAGCGGTCGGCCAGGCTGCCGATGGAGAGCCGACCGATGACGCTGACGCCCAGCATCAGGCCGAAGAACGATGCGGCGGCGCCGGCCGGCAAGCCGGCGTCTTCCAGCATGGCCGGCAGTTGCAGCGACACCATGCCATGATCCACATAGCACAGGGTGGAGCAGAGGACGAGGATCCACAGGGCCGGCGAGCGCACTGCCTGGGTGAAGGTCGCGCCGCTGGCGGCGGTATAGGTCAGCGAGGGCGGCTCCGGCGCCCCGTCGGGATATTGGTTCAACCTGGCCGGCGAATCCACAATCAGAAAGAGGATGGCCGGCAGGACGATGCCCCCCATCAGCGCCATGGCCAGGAGATAGCCGCTGCGCCAGCCGTAACGCTCGATGATGACGGCGGTCAGGGCCGGCAGGGCCAGGCCGGCCACGCCGACGCCGGCCAGAGTCACGCCGGTGGCGCGCCCGCGCAAGCGCACGAACCAGCGTCCGATGAGCGATTGCAGCGTCAGCAGATCGCTGCAACGCGTGAAGAGCGCCTGCTGCACGATGATGAGGACGTAGAATTGCCAGAGGGAATTCATGCGCGACAGCAGGAAGTGGGTCAGCGCCACGCCGGCCGCGCCCAGGAGCATGACGCGGCGCGGCCCCCAACGATCCACCAGCATGCCGATGAAGGGGAGCAGGCCGGCCGCGACCAGATGCGTCAGCGCAAAGGCTTGCGCGATGACCGTGCGGTCGGTAGCGAAGAATCGTTGCAAGGGGAGCAAGTAAACGGAGTTTGCGTAGAAAGCGGCGCCGGAGGTGATGCCCAATACCGTCCCACAGACGATGACGGTAGTCCATCCCCAGAAGGGGAGGTTGCGCGCATTCGATTTAGTGAGAAACAAAAGCCTTCACCTGTGGGTAGATTGCGCCGGCCGTGCGCCGGGCGAGTTCTCTTCGGCCGACCCCACTATACCACAACCGGCACGAGCGACGCAAAAGCGAGGCGCGCTTGCGCCGGCGGGCCGGCCGGTGTAAACTACTTTACAGATTGGGACGCCGGACGCGCCTATACTGCGTGTGCGTCTTCGTTCGCATATTGAAAGGAGCATGAACCGATGACCATTCTCTCTGCCGAGGCGAAAGAGATCATTGCCGACACGCATCCGGCCTGGGTGGCGACGGCCGACCAACACGGCCGGCCCAACGTTTCCGCTAAAGGCTCGTTTCGTGTCCTCGATGATGAACACGTCCTCTTCGCGGACATCAATTCGCCGCGCACGCTGGACAACCTGACGGCGAACCCGCAGGTGGCCGCGATTGTCTACGATGCTACCAAGCGCCGCGGCGTCCGCATCTGGGGCCACGCCGCAGTGCTGGGGCCGGGCGAGCTTCTGGAGCGGGTCAATCGCGAGCTGGCCGCCCGCAACATGCAGGCCAAGCGCCTGGTCGTCATCACGGTCGAGGAATTCTTAACCTTCTGAGTCGCGCGCTGGCCCGCGCCATGCAGCGCACGGCGCGGGCCAGCATCAGCGGGCGTAGCTCGTCGTCCGGCCGGCTTACAGCAGCCGGCGGAAGCCAGAATGGGCCGGCGGGCCAGAGAGCGCCTCTTGGACCCGGCCGGCGCGCAGCGCCGCAGCGATCTCGGCGAAGGTCGCGTCTACCGCTTCCCCGAACAGGGCCACGATCTCCTCGGTATGCGCCAGGCTGGGATAGATATACGTCCCAGACATGAAGCCGCGCTTCAGCATCAACTGGGTGTAGAGCGTTTTCAGCTCGTTGGCCTGCGGCCCGTCGAACTTGAAGTGCGCCATGCAGGGATAGCCGTCGTCCGTGGCGACCGGCAGCCCGTGCCGCTGGCCCAGGGTGCGCCAATGGCCCTTGACCAGTTGGCCGATGTGCGCCGCGTGCGCCGGCACGTCCAGGCGCTTCATCTTCGCCAGGGTCGCCAGGGCCGCGGCCGGCCCCACCCCTTCCGTCCAGTAGGTGCTGCTGATGAATGACGAATGCGCCCCATCCATCGCGGCGCGCGTCCCGATGATGGCCCCGATGGGGTGGCCGTTGCCCAGCGCCTTGGCGAAGACGGCGATATCCGGGTTGATCCCGAAGCGCAGGTGCGACCCGCCGAAGTGCAACCGCCAGCCGATGGTGATTTCGTCGAAGATCAAGAGCGCGCCGTGCTGGTGCGCGCCATCGCGAATGAACTCCAGGAAGCCCGGCGCGGGGTCTTCATAGCGGCATGGCTCCATGATGACCGCCGCCAGCCGGTCGCCATACTGGTCGAGGATGGCCTGATACTCCTGCCGGTTGCCATAGGTGAAGGGGACGGCCGTGCCGCGCAGCTCACGCGGCACGCCCAGCGGATCTAGGCCGGGGAAGAGGTGGCCGCGCAGGGCGTCGTCTTCGCCCAGGTTGGCCGCCAGGTACCAGTCTTGCCAGCCGTGATAGCCGCAGAAGGCGATCACGGAGCGGTCGGTGGTGGCGCGGGCGATACGCACGGCCACAGCGCATCCCTCGCCGCCGCAGCGGGCATAGCGCACCTGCTCGGCCCAGGGGTGAATGTCGCATAGCACGTCGGCCAGCTCGACCTCGTCGGCGTAGTTCAACTGGCTCATGGAGCCGAGGTTGACGCGCCGGCGCACGGCCGCGGTCACATCCGGGTCGCGGAAGCCCAGCAGGCACGCGCCGATGCCGGTGCCGGTGAAGTCGTAGTAGTGCTTGCCGTCCAGGTCCCAGGTCTCGCAGCCGCGCGATTCGCTGGCGTAGGCCGGCCAGACGTCGGGGGCCATCATCTCCGGCCGCTTGCTGAGGAGCTGCACGCCGCCGGGGATGCGCGTTTTGGCATGGCGGTAGGTATCCTGCGTCACCGTCCCGCTCTGCGGGACGAAGCCGAAGAGCCGGCCGGCGTTGCGGTAGAAGATGTCGTCCAGGTCGCCGGCCGAAAGGCCAAAGAGGCGCTGGGCCTCGCGGATGACGCGCAGCGATTCGAGGGAGATGAGGGCCGGCCGGCACAGGTTCGCCTTGTCCCAATCAATCACGTCTGGCCCCAGCCAGAAGAAGCCGTCGCCTATGGTGACGGCGCGGCCGCGATGCTCGGAGACCGGGAAATCGGTGCCCCACATGATCTTGCGCGGGCCGAACTCTTCCAGGATCGCCACGATAGGTTCACATTCACTGACCGCCGCCAGGTCGAAGTAGACGTTTTCGAGGCCGCGCAGGGCCGGCAGGCCGATGCGCGCATTATGAGCATGGAAAGAACGCGCCGCATGGGCCAGGATGAGTCGGGCATTGGGGTACTTCTCGCACTTGGCGCGGATCTCGCGCTGATTGGCTTCATCGGCCAGAGCGCGGTAGCGCACCATGTGCAGCAAGATAGCCAGGCCGCGCTGGTCGGCGAGACGCCAGGCCCATTCGGGCAGATAGCTGTCAATGGGCGCTTCGAAGGTCGGTTTCTGGTCGCTGAAAGTATGATAGCACTTGAAGCCGGCGATCTGCGGATTCTGGAGATACTGCGCCGCTTTCTCCTCCGAGAATTCGGGCGTGATCATGATGAGGCCGCGGCTTTCGGGGAGGCCGTTCACCTGTTCGACGATGAAGTCGTTATGAACGTCCACCGGGCGTTGGAGCTGCGCCGGGATGAAGAGGCCGCCGGCCAGGCGTTGCGCCCCCACGCAGCGCCCGATGTGTTCGCGCCAGGCAGCGACGCCGGTGATGTCCGGCCCGTCGCCGAACAGGTGGCCGGGTTGGACATCCAGGTCCGCTTTGCGATAGATGTGGGCGTGCGAATCGAACAGGCGCGCCGGCAAGAATTCTTGCAGCTCGGCGGCCAGTTGCGCGTCCACGTCGTTGAAGGTCCAGTTCTGGTTCGACATCTTCAGACGCCTCCCGCGATGGTATGGGCAAAGGGCGGCTTACGCCTCGGCGAAACGTTGCAGCAACAACGCATGGTATTTGATGGCATGGGCGAAATCGCTCAGGCGAATGTGCTCGTTGGGCGCGTGGATATTGGAACCCCAGTAGCCGGCGCCGCCGGATGCGAAGATCATGGGATAGTTGAGGACGTCGGCCATCGCTGAAAGTCCCACGGTGCCGGCCGAGGTGGGATGGAGGAGCGCCGGCTTGCCGTAGTACTCCTCGCTGACCCGGGCGCAGAAGCTGACGAAGGGATCGCTGATCGGCACGCGCACCGGCGCCTCGTGGGCCGCGATGGGATGGATTTCCACATCGGAGAAGCCCTGGGCGTCCAGATGCCGGCGCAGCTTTTCCAGGATGTCTTCGGGGCGCTGGTCGGGGACGAGGCGAAAATCCACTTTGGCGCGCGCTTCGCACGGCAAGACGGTCTTCAGTCCCGGTCCGTTGTAGCCGGCCTGAATGCCGCAGATATTGCACGTCGGCCGGCCGAGGAGTTGCTTGTGATAGTCGAGGCCGCTGACGTTGCCCAAATAGGCTTTGATGTCCATGGCCTGGCGCTGCGCCTCTTCGTCGCCGGGCATGGCGCGCAGGGCGTCCAGCTCATCCGCCTGCCAGTCGCGCACGCGATCATAGAAGCCGGGGATGCGAATGGTCTCGTCGGGGGCTTTGAGGCTGGAGAGCGCCCAGTTGAGCCGCCAGACAGCGGACGGCAATACCGAGGCCCAGGCGGAATGGGCATCACGCCGGGCGCTGCGGACGGAGAGTTCCACGTAAAGCAGGCCGCGCACGCCCAGGGTCAGGGCCGGCCGGCCATCCTGCGTCACGCCGCTGGCTTCCAGGAGGCCGGCTTCGGCGGCGAAGAGCGGCCCGTACTGGCGCATCAACGCCGGCAGGTTGGGGCTGCCGCTCTCCTCTTCGCCTTCCAGCAAGAAGACGACGCCGGCCGGCAGCTCGCCGCGCACGGCGCGCCAGGCGCGCAGCGCGACCAGGCGCGCTGCGAAATCGCCTTTGTTGTCGGACGCGCCGCGGCCATAGAGCTTGCCATCCCGCCGGGTCGGCTCGAAGGGGGGCGTATCCCATAGCTCCAGCGGCTCGGCCGGCTGCACGTCATAGTGGCTGTACCACATCATGCGGCGCGGGCTGCGGCCGGCCGCTTCGCCGATGACCAGCGGCGGCGCGGCGCCCAGGTCCAGCCGACGCGCCGGAAAGCCGGCGTCGCGCAGCTCGGCCACGCACAGGTCGGCCATCTCGCCCAGGCCCCAGTTCTGCGCCGAGACGCTGGGCTGGCGCACCAGGCGCGCCAACAGGGCCAGCGCGTCGTCAAAATGGGCGTCAATGTAGCTGTAGATGTCTTGCATGTGTCCTCCAATGCGCCGGCGCGCCACGTAGCATCGCCCCCTGTGGGCGTCCGATGCATTCGGACGGCCACAAGGCCCGATGCTACGA
>CAIQJD010000120.1 GCA_903872005.1 uncultured bacterium
ACGTCGTGTTCGGCCTTGAACATATCAATCTTGGCCTGGAGGGTGAACCGCTGTAATGCTTCCTGAGCGTCCAGCATCTTGTTGCGCGTCAGCAGCTCATAGTCCAGTTGTTCTTCACTGGGGTTGGCCGTGTTCAGGTGGCTGACCTGCTGGCCGTGATAGGCTTCGGCTTCGTTGGCCTGCCATTGCAAGTTTTCCAGTTGCGTCTGGGTCGTCTTGTTGTCCGACTTGAGCGAAGCCAGCTTGTCCTGGGCCGACTTCAGGCTGGTCTGCGCGTCGCTCACGGCCTTCTGCATCGTCGTCAGGTCCGGGGCGAGGAGATCGGCCAGCTTGTCGCGCGCCGCTTCCAGGCTGGTCTTGGCCTGCACCTGCGCGGCCTGCGCCTGCAACTTGGCGACTTCGGTGGCCGGCTCTTTGGCGGTAGTCAGGGCATCTTCTGCCGTCAGGAAGCTGGAGCGCGCCTTATCCACCGCGCCTTGCAGCGAGGAAGTGTTCACTTTGGCGAGGATGGCGCCGGCCTGCACGGTCTGGCCGGCCTTCGCGTTCAGCTCCGTGATCTCCACGCCGCTGGCCTCGAAGCTCAGGCTCACCGAATGCGGAGCATATACCTGGCCTACGGGCGAGATACTGGCGGTGATATCGCCCTTCTTGACGGTATAGTCTTGCGTATAGCTCGCCGGCGTGGCGGTGACAGTGCCGGTCGTGGTGCGGGTTTGCGCCTCGGCCGTCTGCGCGTTCTGCTGGGGCAGGAAGCGCATGCCGGCCCAGGTCAGGCTAATCACGACGACGAGCACGGCCGCGCCGATCAGGATCGGCTTGCGTCTGCTCATCTCGACCCTCCTGTCTGGCCGCTTTGACCGCTCTGGCCGCCCTGAGTACCCTGGCGATTGCCCTGGCCGGTCTGGGTATCGGGCTGCCCGAAGAAGACTTGACCGGTGATCACGCGGATGGAGCGGGCCGTCGTGACGCCGTCCGCGCCCTTGGAGCCGGAAACGGTCACGTTCTCGCCCTTCTGCAGGTCCTTCAGCGCCACCGACATCATCTTCTCGATGAGGGTCGTATCTGTCACGCGCACCTGCGTGGTGCTGCCGTCTTGCATCTTCACCGTGAGGATGTCGTTCTCAACGGATTCGACGGTCCCAAAAGTGCCGCCGCCGGCCGGGCCGCGCACCTGCTGTCCATTGGCGCCAGGCGTCTGATTGGGGTCGAACTGGCCCTGGCCGAACTGGCCGCGCTGGCCTTGGGTGCCCTGGGTGGCGCCGGCCGGGATCGCGCTGGCGGCGCGCGCCGCGCTGCTGCCCTGCGCTGCGCCGTACAAATAGCCGCCGGCCGCCGCCGCCACGACCAACACCAAGACGCCAATGATAATCAAAACGGTTTTCATGTTCTCACTCCTCCCAAGACTGTAAGCGGTCTATGCCGCGTCGTTCTACTCGTCGTCTGTCCTCTACTCGGCGCGCCGTTCGTCCTCGACCACCAGGCCATCGCGCATGAGGATGCGCCGCGGCACCTGACGCGCCAGCTCAGGGTCGTGGGTCACGAAAATGATGGTAATTTGGCGCTCGCTGTGCAACTGGCTGAAGAGCGCCATGATCTCCTTGCCAGTCTTGCTATCCAGGTTGCCGGTCGGCTCGTCGGCCAGGATGATGGCCGGGTCGGTCACCAGCGCCCGGGCGATGGCCACGCGCTGGCTCTGCCCGCCGGAAAGCTGGGTGGGCAGGTGCTTCTGTCGGTCCGCCAGGCCCACGGCATCCAGCGCCGCTGCCACCC
>CAIQJD010000121.1 GCA_903872005.1 uncultured bacterium
CAGCCCCAGCCGGCCCCGCACCGCATCCGACACCTGAGCGGTCTGCGACCTCTCGGAGTCGCACACGATCTCTTCCTGGATGCCCAGATACTGGAGCAAATCCGCATACGCCCGCACGTTGATGCCCGACGCCAACGTGCCGCCAATATCCATCGGCGTCCGATCCGGCTCACGATGCGCCAGGGCAGTCAGCACGCGCTGGCGCGATGTCATCTTTTGCGTCACTCTTCTCCTCCGCTCACAAGGCCGGCCGGCTCTGACGAGCCAGGCGCGTCAGCAAATCCACCCGCTCCGGCGGTGTATCCAGCGTCACCGGACTGCCCGTCGCCATGATAAAACGCCCTTGCCGGCCGGCGGCGTCTATCTGGCGCTGCACCTCGACTCCCAACGCGGCTGGCGTCGCCTTTAGCAAGACCTCGTAGACATCCACGTTGCCGAACAGGCAGAGGTCCGGGCCGGCCGCCTGACGGACGCTCCCCATATCAATCACGAAGTCCTTCTTGCTCTCTTCAACCATGAGCGCATCAATGGGCAACTGGCGCAAGTACGGCAAGCGCGGCAACACGCTGCCGCAGAAGTACGGGATGACCTTCAGTCCCATGCGACGCAAAGCGGCGAACAGCTTCTCCTCGTAGGGCAGCGCAAAGCGCTCATACAGACGCGGGGAGATGATGTCCGCCGATGCCAGACACTCCTCAACGCGCACGATGTCGCCGCCGGCATCGCGAAACGACTGGGCGTCTTGCAAGGTGAACTCAAGCAAGGCGTCCATGAGTTCGAACACCATATCCGGCGCATCATACAGCGCCGTCATCATGCCCTCGAAGCCGATCTGCCCATACATCAACCAGAAGGGCGCGCCGGCGCCGGTATAGATGATCTGCGTTTGACCGCAGCGTTTGGCAATGATCTCGATCAGACGCCAATCGCTGCGCGCGGCCATCGTCAGCGCCCGGTTCTCGCGCAGCAGCCGCCCCACCTCGCCCTTGACCAGCCGGGCGCGCCGCAAACGCTCAAACCGCTCGCGGTACTCCTCGGTCTTGGTCTCTTCACCGCTCAACAACATCTGCCGGCGCGTGCCATCCCGCAGGTCCACCTCGAAGACCCGGTCGCCTTCCAACACCAACTCCCGTTGCGCCACGATCTGCCTGCCCGGGCCGGCGAAGCTCCCCATCCAGTCCTGCGGCTCCCGCAGACAGGCATAAGCCTCTGCCACGGCCGAGGCGCGAATCTCCACGTCCTCATCGGGATCGAGGCGCACGCGGCCCTGCTGTTGCAGGCGCGGCCGATAGGCATCCACGTAGGCGTTTTCGATGCGCTCCGCCAGATAGAGCATCAGATAGTCCATCGCTACCGGCGTCTGATCCGTCGGCCGGCCGGCCATGGCCGCTAACATGCGCTCCCGGCCGGTCATCTTCGCAACTGCGGTGCTAGACACGTTGCCCATCCTTGATCACCCATTCCACCTTACGCACATTAGAGATATCCACCAGCGGATCCGCGCCCAGGATCACCAGGTCCGC
Organism: uncultured bacterium; assembly: GCA_903872005.1. The sequence continues at coordinate 1,524 of CAIQJD010000121.1, forward strand.
CAGCTTGCCCACCTCGATGGCGCCGACCTGGTCGCTCATCCGCATCAGCTCGGCCGCCGAACGCGTGCCGGCCAGCAGCGCCTCCAGTGGCGTGCATCCACTCGCTGCCAACCGCTCCAGTTCGCCGGCCAGATTGTCTGTCGTATTCTGCGGCGTGCCGCCATCATTGCCCGCGGCGATCCGCACGCCGGCCTTCTTGGCTTTGGCGAAGCTCTCCAACTGCGCGTCGCTGGATCGCTTGGCCTTCTCGATCATGAATGCCGGCACGCCGAACTCCGCCCCGGCCAGAATCAGATAGTACAGCGCGGCCAGCGTCGGCACCAGGAACGTACCCCGCTCCAGCATCATGTCAATGGCTTCACTATCAAGGAAGAAGCCATGTTCCACAGAATCAATGCCGGCGCGCACCACATCCTTGATGCCGCAGGTCCCCTGCGCGTGCGAGGCCGTCAGCCGGCCGGCCTTCTCCGCCTCTTCCACCGCGGCGCGCATCTCCTCGTAGGTCAATTGTTGCGAGCCGGGTTCCACGCCCCGCGTCATCACGCCGCCGGTCGCCATGATCTTGATCACATCCGCGCCGGCCTTCATCTGCTCGCGCGCCGCCTTGCGTACCTCGGCCGGCCCATCTGCCTCGCGTCCGCCCGGCCCCCAACCATGCCCGCCGGTCATGCAGATGACCTTGCCGCTCACCTTCATGCGCGGGCCGATGATCAGCCCCTCGTTGATCGCATCGCGCAGGGCGATGTCTACATACTCATTCCCGCCCATATCCCGCACGCTGGTCACGCCGGCGCGCACCGTGCGCGCCGCGTGTTGCTCGGCGATCAACACATTCTTGGTGATCGTCCGACTGGCCCAGGCCCCGCCGGGATCCCCGCTTCCATCCAGACAGATGTGGGCATGGCAATTGATCAGGCCGGGAATGACGAACTTGCCGGTCAGGTCCAGGACCGACTCGCCGGCGGCCGGCGCCAGCGGCGTGGCGCTGACGGCAACGATCTTCGTCCCTTGCGTGCGAATGTTGGCAACCGGCCACGTCGAGCTGCCATCGAAAGTGCGTGCATTTTGCAGAATCATGTCACCAAGCTCCTATGGGAATGAATGGGTGAATACCGAATGAGATTTCAACGCGACATGCGCTCAAATGGCTCCGGCAGCGCCGGAAACGCCGCGTGCGGCTCCATTTGATACCAGTATGCCACCGACGCAACGTCGTCAGCGAGCGGCAGAAACTTCCGCAGGGCGCTGATCCAGCCCAGAGTCTGAATCGTCACTCTCAGGTCACGCTTGAAGCGTATCGCATCCATGATGTGCCAGCGGTACAACCCATGGCGTGGCACTTCGCCCGGGGCTGCCCGAAATAGGGGATAGCCCAGGAACGGCGTGCTGTAGGTCTGGGTCTGCGCCGGATCGCGGCCACCGCCGAAGCACCACGCCCCGCCGAAATAGTCCTCCGTGCCGGTCCCGCAGATCGTGGGAAAGCGATCATCCCCATCGAGGTAGAACTTGATCTCGCCTTCGCCCCACCAACCATTCGACATCTGCGTCCATGCCAGGTAGGTCCCGACGTAGTGTCCCTGGCCGCGTACGCCTTCAAGGATGGTATATTCGGGATGTTCCCGGCTCGTCAGCGCGCGCCGCCACTGGGCGTGGAAATACGCCGAAGCCGGCGCGATCTCCGTCCGCGCGTAGGTGATCTGATAGAAGAAGCCTTCGATGGGCCTGGGATGCTGGCTCTCGATAGTGATGCGTGCGCGCCGGCGAAAGGGCATCGGCCAATAGCAGTTGAATCCGCCGGTCGGGTTGACCGCCAGCGGCAACGAATTGATGTTGCAGCGCAACCCATGCCCGTTGCAAAAGAAGTCGCCCAGGGGCGTTTCCACCGATGATGTTTCTTCATCGTCCCAGGTGAAGCGCAACACCGCGTCGCGATAGGTCTCAGGGGCTGCCGTCATCCAGATGTGCTGGATGACGCCAGGGCCTTCGATATCGGCCAGAGTCACCGTCTCTCCAGGCTGCAACGTGATGCACGGCCGAACTTTCCAGCCGACCCCCAATCGCGAGGCGGGGTTTTCCGGTCCGGGGACGGCCTGCGCGCCGGCCCCGCGTTCCCCGCGTGGGTTCTCCGCTGAAATCGAGCGCGTCTCCGCATCTGAAAGGGCCGGCAGGCTGCCCAGACCCATGAACAGGCCCTGCAATGGCTGCATCAGAACATCTCCTTCGATTCGGTTGGCGTCCATCCGGTGCGCCGATGTCCATAGCATACCCTCACCGGCCAACTTTGTCAAAGCCCTTGCCGACTCCTGCGCGGCCGGACCAACCGCCTATACAGGGTGTATTTCAATGATTGGGGGACGGGCATCGGGGCTGTCGTAGCCTAACCCCTTGTGGGCGTTCTGGCCTCCAGTCAGACGCGCACAAGGCGCTAAGCTACCACGCGCCTGAAACTTGAAACACACCCGCCTATACATCCACAAGCGTCAATTCGGCCACGCTGTGTTATACTATGCTTGTCAGCACGTTGATCCATTCCCGTGAGGTCTTTCCTATGACAGCTTCGATAGACACGCTTTGCGTCAACACGATCCGGACGTTGGCGATGGACGCCGTGCAGAAGGCCCAGTCCGGTCATCCCGGCATGCCGATGGGCATGGCCGACGCGGCCTACGTCCTCTGGACACGCTTCCTGAAACATGACCCAGGCGACCCGGCCTGGCCCGACCGCGACCGCTTCGTCCTTTCAGCCGGCCATGGCTCGATGCTCCTCTACGCCCTGCTGCATCTGAGCGGCTACGACCTATCGCTGGAAGAGATCGCCCAATTCCGCCAGTGGGGCAGTCGCACGCCCGGCCATCCCGAACATGGCCTCACGCTCGGCGTCGAAACGACCACCGGCCCGCTGGGTCAGGGCTTCGCCAACGCGGTGGGCATGGCGCTGACCGAGCGCTTTCTGGCAGCCACGTTCAACAAGCCGACTTGCGCGCTCGTGGATCACTACACCTATGCGATTGCCGGCGACGGCTGTCTCATGGAGGGCATCTCCTCCGAAGCGGCCTCCCTGGCCGGCCATCTGGGCCTCGGCCGGCTCATCGTCCTCTACGACGACAATGGCATCACCATTGACGGCGCGACCAGCATCACCTTCACCGAAGATGTCGCGGCGCGCTTCCGGGCCTACGGCTGGCAGACCATCGCCGTAGACGGCCATGATCGCGCCGCCATCGAGGCCGCGTTGCGCCAGGCGCGCGCCGAGGAGGCGCATCCGTCGCTCATCCTTTGCAAGACGCATATCGCCTTCGGCAGCCCGCACAAGCAGGATTCTTCGGCCGCGCACGGCGCGCCGTTGGGCGAAGAGGAAGTCCAGTTGACCAAGCAGGCGCTGGGTTGGCCGGCCGAGCTGCCCTTCTTCGTCCCCGAAGCGGTACGCACCCACTTTGTCGGCCAACGGCCGGCCTGGCAAGCGGCCAACGCCGACTGGCAGGCGCGCCGCCAGGAATATGCGCGCCTCTACCCCGCCGAAGTCGAGCAATTCGAGCGCGCCCTGACCGGCGCGCTCCCCGCCGACTGGGAGGAGCGCCTGCCTCCCTTGCGCGACGCCGGCGCGGAGGCTACCCGCGCCTCGTCAGGCGCGGTGCTGCAAGCCCTGGCGCCGGCCCTGCCCGATCTTATCGGCGGCTCAGCCGATCTGGCATCGTCCAACGAGACCGACCTGAAAGGCTTCGGCGACCTTCAGGCCGGCCACTACGCCGGCCGCAATATCCGCTTTGGCGTGCGGGAGCACGCGATGGGCGCGCTCCTCAACGGCATGGCGCTGCATGGCGGCGTGCGGCCCTTCGGGGCCACCTTCCTGGTCTTCTGTGACTACATGCGGCCGGCCATCCGCCTGGCCGCCCTGATGGGCCTGCCGGTCATCTATGTTTTCACCCACGACAGCATCTATGTGGGCGAAGATGGCCCGACGCACCAACCCATCGAGCACCTGGCCGCGCTGCGCGCCATCCCACACCTGACCGTGATCCGGCCGGCCGACGCCAACGAGACCACCATCGCCTGGAAGACCGCGCTGCTGCATCGGAGCGGCCCCACCGCCTTGATCCTGGGCCGCCAGAAGCTCCCCATCCTGGCCGAAACTCGCGCCGCCTGCGTCGAGGGCCTGCCGCGCGGCGCGTACGTGCTGGCCGACGCGCCGGCCGGCAAGATGGGCCTGATCCTCATCGCCACTGGTTCCGAGGTCTCCCTGGCCCTGACTGCCCGGGCGCGCTTATCCGAGCTTGGCGTGGGGGTGCGCGTCGTGAGTATGCCCAGTTGGGAGCTGTTCGAGGCGCAGGAGCCGGCGTATCGCGACGCGGTCCTGCCACCGGCCGTCACGCGCCGGCTGGCTATCGAAGCGGGGATCGCGCAGGGATGGAGCCGCTATGTCGGCCGGCTGGGCGCGACCGTGACCATAGACGGACGATTCGGCGCATCCGCGCCGGGCAATACGGTGGCGGCGACGCTAGGCTTCACCGTTGAGAGCGTCGTCCAGCGAGCCAGGGCCCTGCTCCAATAAAAAGATCGGCGTCCATCAGGACGCCGATCCTGTCTTACTGTCCGGCTGCGTCGAGCAATTCCTGCCGGCGCCGGCGATAGGCGACAATGGGCCGGTCGCCCGGGAATAGCTTCTCACCCATCTTCAGCTCGCTACGCGGCGGGCGCTGCGTTTCCACCACGCGACGATCCTGGTGGGCGACGACGAGGCTGCCGGCGACGCCCAGGGCATTCACCAGGCCGCGCAGACCGGGCAGACGCATGAACTTCTGATAGTAGCGCAGATAGAGAAGACAGTGCGTCTCGTCCACCGGCACAAACGCGACGACGATGCGCAGCGCCTCCGCGATATGATTCTGCCAGAGGTTCGGGAAGCGAAATTCCAGCTTGAACAGGCCAGGCCGCGCCGCCAGCTCCTCCGCCGTCAGCGCACGGCTCCCATCGTCCACGTGATTATGGATGCCCAACACCAGTGTGTCGCCGGTCAGGGTCGCCGTAGGCCCATCTACCACCGTGCGATTGCCCCGCCCAATGGTATTGTAGTGCACGAATGGCACGTGCACCGGGTCGAGCTGGTTCTCGATGGCACGTGAATAGTGGGTCGCCCAGGGATCGTGGGCTGTCCCGTAGCTGAATGCGTCGTCTATATCCTCAAAGAAGGGAACCGCCGGCAGATCGGCGCGCGCTTCGCCCCACCATAGGTAGATGAATCCATGCGCCTCTTGCGTCGGATAGCCGGCCACGCGAAATTGCTCCGGCACCGGCGCGTTTCTGCCATTGGCCGGGATGACCACACAGCGGCCGCTCACGTCGTATTCCAGGCCGTGGAACGGACAGGCGATGTGATCGTTGCGCACCTTGCCGGCGCTGAGGGCCGCGCCGCGATGGACGCACTGGTCGCGCAGACAACTCAGCCGGCCGGCGCTATCCCGCCAGAAGACGAGCCGCTCGCCCATGCGCGTGACGCCTATCAACTGCCCCGGTTGCACCTCGTTCGAATCGAGCACCGCATACCATTGATTTCTGATCATATCCCTACCATCTCCTGTATGCATATACAAAGACATACTCCATTATACCAAACATGTACCGGATGTCAAGTCCCGGGGTGGCAGGCTTTTGTCTCAGGCGCAGCCTGTGCTATAATCTGGGCATCGTTTGGCTCGCGCCGGCAAGGAGAATCGCCTATGCGCCGTGTCCTCAGTTTCGACGTCGCCAGTTGCACCGGTTGTCTTTCGTGCATGCTCAATTGCGCGTTGGCAAATGAAAGCATCAACGCCCTCTCCAGCGCGCGCATCTACATTGACCTCGATTCCTTCGAGGCGCGCTGGCCGGCGCGCACCTGCCGGCAATGCGTCAAAGCCCAATGCGCGGCCGCCTGCCCGGTAGGCGCGATCTCACGTGACGCCTCCGGCGAATTCTGGCGCGTCGACTATGACGTCTGCATCGGCTGTCGCTCGTGCGTGGACGCCTGCCCGTTCGGAGCCATGTCTTTCGACCCCCTCACCGACAAGGTGTTGAAGTGCGAGACCTGCGCCGGCAATCCGACCTGCGTGCGCTCCTGCGCCGCCGGCGCGTTGCAGTGGCGCGACGCGACCCAAAGGACACCGCCCCAGAAACTCATGGAATCCAGTTGAGCGAGGCGAGCTATGACTGACACTCCGATCTTCGGTTGGGCCGGCAAGATTCTGCGCGTCGATCTCAGCAGCCGGCGCATCTGGACGCAATCCAGCGCGCCCCTCATCCCCAACTACCTGGGCGGACGCGGCTTCGGCGCGCGCATCGCCTGGGACGAGCTGGAGCCGGGCGTGGGCGCCTTCGATCCGCGCAATCCCTTCATGGCCTTCACCGGCCCGCTCTGCGGCACCAGCGCCCCCTGCTCCGGCCGCACGCAGATCATGGGCGTCAGCCCGCAAGCTCATCCCATCGAATGGTTCAGCCGCTCGAATATGGGCGGCCACTTTGGGCCGGCCCTGAAGTACGCCGGCTACGACGGCCTGGTCGTCACCGGCCAGGCGGAGCGGCCCTGCTACCTGTGGATTGAAGATGACCGGGTCGAAATCCGCGACGCCGGCGACCTGTGGGGCCTGGGAACCTACGCGACCCAGATGCGCCTGCAGGCGCAACATGGCAAGGGCGTGCGTATCCTGACCACCGGCCAGGCCGGCGAGCGCCTCAGCCGCATCGCCATCGTCAACTCTGAGACCGAATCGGCCGCCGGCGCCGGCGGCTTCGGCGGGGTCATGGGCAGCAAGAAGCTCAAGGCCATCGTGGCGCGCGGCAGCGGCGGCGTGCGTATCGCCCAGCCCAAGCTCTTCCTGGATCGCGCCCTGGCGATTGCCGGCGTCTGCCATCACCCCCTCGGTTGGGCCGAATCGTTGCCCCTGGACCCCGACAAGGTGCGGAAGTACGGCGAGCGCTTCAACGCCTGCACCCAACAGTGCCCGGCGCGCTGCACCGAATCGCGCTTCTACGAAAATGTCCCCGGCGTCGTCTATCCTGACAAGACCTATCGCGGCCAGTTGCACTGCGCCGCCGCGCTCTTCCAGGGCTTCAAGACGACGTTCTACGATTGGGACATTGGCTGGGAGGCCGGCTTCGAGATCAGCAACCTCGTCAACGACTACGGCCTCAACAACTGGGAGATCCTCTTCGCCATCGTCCCCTGGCTGCGCGACTGCCACCGCGAGGGGCTGCTCGCCGACCTGGACGGCCTGCCGGTGGACTTCAACCAGCCGCGCATCTGGGCCGAGCTGCTACGCAAGATCGCCTATCGCGAGGGCATCGGCGCGGCCCTGGCCGAAGGCGGCCGGCGCGCCGCCGATATCCTCGGCTTTGGCAAGGAGCTGGCCGATCCTTACTACACCGCCTGGGGCTTCGCCTGCCACTGGGACGGCCACGGCAACCGCGTCAACAAGATCTACTACCCCTACTGGCTGGTCACGGCCCTGCAATGGATGGTAGACACGCGCGACCCGATGGCCGACGGCCATGACTACTGCGAACACCTCATGCGCTGGAACAAGGATTTCGCCCCGAACGCCGGCCTGGAATGGGAAGACTTCATGGACGTGGCCGAGACCCTCTATGGCTCACGCAAGGCCGTAGACCCGCGCAGCGACTACGAGGACAAAGCCTTCCCCGCCGTCTGGCACGGCCATCGCAGCATCATCAAGGACAGCATGCCCCTGGACGACGCACTCTTCCCGATGCTCTACAGCCTGACCGAGCCAGACCATCGGGCGCGCGTCGCCGGCATGGAGGGCACATCTTTCGAGTACCACCTCTTCACGGCCTGCACCGGCGCGGAGATGAGCGAAGACGACTTCTACCGCGCCGCCGAGCGCGTCTTCAACCTGGAACGCGCCCTGCACATCCGCAACTACGCACGCGACCGGCAGATGGACGAAACGGTCATTCCCTACTTCTCGACCACCGAATGGTGGGCCAACCCGGTCACCGGCGAGC
>CAIQJD010000122.1 GCA_903872005.1 uncultured bacterium
GCGCCTGGCGCCACCGCCGCGCCGGCCAGCCGGTTGGGCAGGCGCGCGCCCAGCGCCAGGGTCGCGCCGGCGGCCAGGACGATGACCAGCAGCGCGCCGGCCGCGATCAGCAGAGTCTTATTGCGCCGGCCCAGGCCGGGGGTGCGTGTGAATGGCGTCTTCATTCAGTAGCCTCTCTCTCTTCAGGGCGCTTCTTGCCTTACCCTGACCGTGTGGTGTGCTGGCCCTGGCGCTACGCCGGCGGCGCGACCCTATCACTACTGCACGCGATGCAGGCCCCACGCCTGTTGGGCAAGATTCTTATTGCACGACGACTGGATCAGCGCGGCCCCGTTATCCTTGCTGGCATCGCGGATTTCCAGGCACAGCCCGCTCGATTTGCTTTGGATGAAGTACACCCCGTCCTCGTTGTACAGCTTCCACAGGTGATTGTTGCCGCCCGGATCCGACATCCAACCGATCACATCCGCGCCGGCCGTCCTGGAATCGTTGCGTACCGCCAGGTAGGTGTTCGTGGTCGAATAGGTCTCATTGAGCATCTTGCAATAGATGCGGAAATAGCCCTTGGCCGCGCTATCCTCCTCGAAGTAGAACTCTCGATTCTGTGTATGATTGCCGTCCCAATCCCAGAGCACCACATACGCGCCATTGAAGGCCTGGAAGAGCCATTCGTTGATGGCGAGGTACTTTTCCGTCGTCACATGGCCCGGCCGCAGCTTGTAGACGTTCGTCCCGCCGGCCACCCAGCCGGGCGGGTACGTGATGGTGGTCGCCTCGCCGGGCAATGCGCCAGACAGGCGCGCGCTCAGCGCCGGGTTGGTCGCCAGCACGACGCCGGCGATGATGACGATGACGAGCAGGGCGCCGGCCACAGCCAGCAGGGTCCTGGTCAGCCGGCTCAGGCCGGCGATGCGGGCAGATAACGTCTTCATCAGCAAATCCTCCTCACAGTAAACGGTGCGTACCATAGGGGCCGCATGAACCGCCGGCGCTCAGAATTTCCACGTCTGAGCGGCATTGGACGCGCATGGAACCAACTTGATCCAGGAGTACGCGTCATTGGAATCCGCTTTGGCCAGGCAGAAACCACTGCGGCCCGATTCGATCACATATTTCGCCATGCCGGGGCTGTCAATAGAGTTCACGTTCCATAGTTGATGGGTATAATTGCTGGTCTTGCACGGGAAGGTGGTGACTGTCGCGCCATCCTTCGCTTCGCCGCCCTCCACGTCGAGGCACACTTCGCCGCCGCCGGCGCTGGACTTCATGAAGGAACCTTGAGCGAAGAGGGCGTCAGCGGCGACGAACGTCCATACCTTATTGGCCGGCAGTTGCCATTCGGTGCATCCCCACAGCCTGACCTGATACTTCCCCGGCTGCCCCAGGTACTCGGTGGTCGTAGCCAGACAGCGGGCCCCAGAGTAGTGCAAATCCTCGTAATAGGTCTTGACGGCGGTCTTCCAATCGGCGGTCGCCTCGCCGGCCAGGAAGGCGGCCGATGGCCCCGAACTCTTCGACGAGAGCGTCAGCACGACGCCGGCGATGATGGCGATGACCAGCAGGGCGCCGCCGGCGGCCAATGCGATCCTGGTCAGCCGGCTCAGGCCGGCGATGCGGGCAGATAACGTCTTCACGAGTCAGTCCTCCTTGTGTATCACGATCATGTTGATAGCAGTGTACCCCGGCTGCGTGTCGCGTCGCGTGTCACGCCGGCGCATCATTTGGCGGTTGGGATGGCCTGTACGATGAACTCCGGCGCATCCTGACAGTCCTTCTGCACCAGATAGGGATGATTCGACTCGGTCAGGGCCTCGCTAAGGGCCAGGCACTTGCGGCTCTGGTTGGCGTACAGCTTGTACTGCCCGGGCCGGGAGCCGGCCACCAGATACCAGAGCTGATTCTGATAGTCCTGGCTTTTGCAGTAGAAGGTCGTCACCGTCGCGCCGGCCGAAAGCGAGCCGCCCTCCACGTCCAGACAGTACTGGTGGGTGGAGTTGGAATCCCGGACGACCTCGACCAGGCGCGGCTGATAGGCGGGCGCGCCGCTCGAGCTGCCGCGGAAGTACCAGGTGAAGTTCCAATCGTTCTGACAGGCGTAGGCGCGCACGTGATACTTCAGTTGAAAGACGTCCAGCCCCTCGGTGGTGGCGGCCAGACAGAAACGCTCGTCGGCGGCCGGCCGGATCGAGAAGGGGCTATCCTTGCCGGCCGTCAGGCCGGGCAGGGCGACCGCGCCCGCCGGCGGGCCAGAGACCGCGCCGGGGAGCGCGCCGGCGACCTGCTTGAGCGGAGCCGGCCGCAGCGCCAGGATGGCCGCGCCGGCGGCGACGATGACCAATAAGACGCCGGCGGCGAGGATCAGCTTGCTGCGCCGGCCCCGGCCGGCCCAACGGGCAAACCATGTCTGCATGTCAGACCTCATTTCAGGATCTCCAGGGGGCGCACGAAGAATTCCGTCGCTTTGTCGCAATCCGTCTGCAAGGTGTAGGGATGATTCGATTCCGTCAGCGCCTCGCTGAGCGACAGGCACTTGCCGCTCTGGTAAGCGTGGAGCCTGTATTGTCCCGCCTGGGAGCCGGCGCCGAGATACCAGAGCTGATTCTGATAGTTGCTGGTCTTGCACCAGAAGGTCGTCACCGTCGCATTATTGGACAGCGAGCCGCCTTCCACATCGAGACAGTACAACTCAACATAGCCGCCCTTCTTATCCAGCGGATCCTGCCACTTCTGCTGCATCAGCTTGGGCCGATAGACCAGGCCGCCGCGCTCCTCCGGCTCGAAGTGCCAGAGGTAGTTCCAATCGTTCTGGCAGACGTAGGCGCGCACGTGAAACTTCAGCTCGGCCGCGCTGAGGGCTTCCGTGGTGCTGGCGAGGCAGAAGCGATCATCGCTGACCGGCCGCAGCGACAGGTAGTCGCTGGCGCCGGCGGTTTTGCCCGGCAGGGGCAGGGCGTCCGCCGGCGCGCTCGCGCCAGCCAACGCGCCGGCGATTTGTCCCAGGCC
>CAIQJD010000123.1 GCA_903872005.1 uncultured bacterium
GTCTGGGATATAATGCCGGTGAGGAGAATACACATTTCCTTTTTAGTGAGGCTATCTTCATGAAGATTCGACCTTTCCGCATTGACTTCCCCGAAGAAGAGTTAGACGACCTGCGCCGGCGGCTGCGCGCCACGCGCTGGCCCAAGGCTGTGCCGGCCGGCGGCGGCTGGGACTATGGCGCAGAGATGGGCTACATGCAGGAGCTGACCGACTACTGGCTCCACAAGTATGACTGGCGCGCCGAAGAGCGCCGGCTGAATCAGTTCCGCCAGTTCAAGGCCGATGTCAAGGGCATCGGCGTGCATTACATTCACGAAGAAGGCAAGGGGCCGAATCCCATGCCGCTATTGCTGATGCACGGCTTTCCCTGGTCGGTGGCGACCCTGGCGCGCATCATCCCGTTGCTGACCGATCCGGCGGCGCATGGGGGCGACCCGGCCGATGCTTTCACCGTCGTCGCGCCCTCCCTCATTGGCTTCGGCTTCTCGGACGCGCCGCAGCAGCAGGGCTTCAGCTTCGAGCGCCAGGCGGACTGGCTGCGCGACCTGATGGTGGATGTATTGGGCTATCGCCGGTTCGGCGCGCAGGGCGGCGATTGGGGCGGCATCATCTGCACGCCGTTGGGCTATAAGTATCCGCGCGACCTGATCGGCCTGCACCTCAGCTACATGGGAGTGATGATCCGCCAGGAGGCCGAGGCGGACCCGAATATCCTGCGCGGCTTTGGCCTGGAAGGCGCGCCGATCCGGCCGGCCGACCCCGACAGCCTCTTCTTCTGGAAGACCTTCGAGAAGTGGTGCCTGGAGGAGGGCGGCTATCGCCACATCCAGATGACGCGGCCGCAGAGCCTCGCCTACGGCCTGTCGGATTCACCGGTGGGCCAGGCCGCCTGGTTCGTGGAGAAGTACCGCGCCTGGGGCGATTGCGATGGCGATGTCGAGAAGATGTTCGACAAGGACTATCTGATCACCAACACCATGCTGTACTGGATTCCCAACAGCTTCTCGTCGGCCATCCGCATCTACTACGAATCACAGCATCATCAGTGGAAGTTGAAGCCCGGGGATCGGGTGACGGTCCCCACCGGCTTCGCGGCCTTCCCGAAAGAACACACGCCCATCGTGAAGTCACGCGCCGCGGCGTATTTCAATATGACGCGCTTCACGGAGATGCCGCGCGGCGGACATTTCGCGCCCTATGAGGCGCCGGCCGATCTGGCGGAGGAGGTTCAGGCATTTTTCCGGCCCTTGCGCGCCGCGGAGGCGGCCGGCGGGTGAGGGAGCGGGCCGCCGCGTAGGACGCGGCCGGCGTGATAGCCACATGAAGCGCGCGAAGGGGTAGCCGCACCGTCTAACGCAACGGATGCGGCTACCCCTTCGTGTTTCAGACGGCGCCCGCCCGGGGTGTGTTTCACATTTTGGGGGACAGGCATCCGGGCTGTCGTAGCATAGCCCCTTGTGGGCGTTTTGGCCCGGGTCAGACGCGCACAAGGGCCAGGCTACACACGCGCCCAAAACTTGAAACACACGCCCCCTCCCATCCCGACTTGACACCCCGTCTCTTCTCTGCTACCATGCCTCTCGCTGAAAGTCACGCCAAAGACGGCGTCGCGGAGAGTGAGCAATGGCTGCTTGCATCGGCATTCGGCGCGAAGATAAGAGTCCCTGGGAACGCCGCGCGCCCCTCACGCCGGCGCAGGCGCAACAACTGCGCCGGGACGCCGGCCTCCAAATCGTCATCCAGCCTTCCCACCAACGTATCTTCCCCGACGACGCCTATCGCGCCGCCGGCGCGCGCATCTCCGAAGACCTCAGCCCGTGCCCGGTCATCCTCGGCATCAAAGAGATTCCACCCGGCGCCATCGAAGCGGGCAAAACCTACATCTTCTTCTCCCACACCATCAAGGGCCAGCCGCACAATATGCCGATGCTGCGCCGGCTCCTGGAGCTGCGCTGCCAGCTCATTGACTACGAGCGCATCACCGACGACGCCGGCCGGCGCCTGATCTTCTTCGGGCGTTACGCCGGCCTGGCCGGCATGATAGACGCGCTCTGGGCCTTGGGCCGCCGGCTGGATTGGGAGGGCATCGCCAATCCCTTTGGCGACCTGCGCCGCGCCTGGGAGTATGCCGACCTGGAAGAGGCCCGCGCGGCGGTGCAGGAGGCCGGCGCGCATATCGCTGCCGAAGGCGTCCCGCCGGCCCTGGAACCGTTGGTGGTCGGCTTCGCCGGCTACGGCAACGTCTCGCGCGGCGCGCAGGAAATCTTCGACCTGCTCCCCCACACGGAGATAGCGCCGGCGCAGCTCGCCGGCCTCTGCAAGCTGCCCCGCACGGCCGATCGCCGCCTGGTCAAAGTCATCTTCCGCGAATCGGACATGGTCGAGCCGCTCGTCCCCGATGAGCCATTCAACCTGCAAGCGTACTACGACCAGCCGCAACGCTATCGCTCGCGCTTCGAGAGCTATCTCCCCTCTCTGACCGTGTTGATGAACGCCATCTACTGGGAGCCGCGCTATCCCCGACTGGTCACGCGCGCCGGCCTGGAGCGCCTGTACGCGGCGCAGCCTCCCTATCTGCGCGTCATCGGCGACCTGAGCTGCGATATCGAGGGGGCCATCGAGTGCACCGATCATTGCACGCGGTCGGATCAGCCGGTCTATGTCTATCAGCCGCGCAGCGGGTTGGCGACGCCGGGGATCGCCGGCGCGGGGCCGGTCATCCTGGCGGTAGACATCCTGCCGGCGGAGCTGCCGCGCGAATCGTCGCAAGCCTTCGGCGCGGCGCTGCTGCCGCTGGTGGCCGCGCTGGCCGGCGCGGATTACGCGGCTCCCTTTGCGGATTGCGCGTTGCCCGCTGCGCTGCGGCGCGCCGCCATCTGCTATCAGGGGGAATTGACGCCGGCCTACCGCTACCTGGCGCGACATCTGGCGGAAAATCAGGCCGCGGACGAGGGCAGATAACGAATAACAGGCTCCTGTCGCAAGGACAGGAGCCTGTTTGATCTCGAATGCTGTGTTTGGGCCGGCCGCTCAAACGGTCGTGCGACGCCCCTGCAGGCCGCGCAAGACCAGCGCGCTCACGGCCAAAATGATGCCCAGGACGAGGAGGAAGATGCCGCCGCCGGTCTTGGGCAGGGCCGAAGCCGCTTTGGCCCCCGGCGTGACGACGTTGATGCCCAGGCGCGCGGTCGTGGCGCCGGCGTAAGCCGAGCTAATCTGGAAGTCGCTGACAATGGCCGTGCCGGTCGCCACCGTCGGCTTGATGCGCGCCACGATGGTGATGTCCACCGTGTCGTTATACATCAGGTTGACCACGTCCACATCGGCGCGTTGTTCCCATTGATTGATGATCTTGCCGCGGCTGGACGTGGCGCTGAGGATGGAAATGCCGGCCGGCGCGTCGTAGACCAGGCGCGGGCCATCGAGTTCGCGCGTGCCGGTACTCTTGATCTGAAAGAAGAAGCGGACTTCGTCGCCCGGCGCGGCGGTAGGCTTGTCCACTTCGGCTTTGACCAGGGTCATCGCCTGGCCGCCGCCGGCCGGCCCGCCCAGCGCTTGCGTGTCGGCATTGGGCGCAGCCTGGCGGGACTGCGTCCATGCCCCGGCTGCGACGCTCAACCCCAACAGAGAAATCAGAGCCGCCGTCAATATCAAGATCAATCCTGCTCGCATCCAAGTTCTCATGCGCGCGCCTCCTGTCAGCATCTGCATCGCTTCACTGATAATGTCATTATAGCACGGACTTACCATAACGTCAAGGGTCTGACACGATTTCATGTGAAAAATCATGGGCGCGTTTCACATTTTGGGGGACGGGCATCGGGGGCTGTGGTAGCATCGCCCCTTGTGGGCGTCTGGGGATTCGGACGGCCACAAGGGCCGATGCTACACACGCACGCCCAAAACTTGAAACACACCCAAAAATCACGCCGGCTTTGACTTCGCGCGCGATTATGGTTATACTGAGATCAGTGACAATGAGGTATCCCATGGACGCTGAACAAGAGCTACGGCGCAAAACAGCCCATCTGGTCGCCCTGCGTGAGATCGGGCGAGCCATCAACGCGGAGACGGAGCTGGCCCCGACGTTGAAACTGATCACGCGCAAGACCGCCGACGTGATGGGCATGGATTCTTGTTCCATTTATCTGTACGACGCGGCCGGCGAGTATCTGGTCTTGAACGCCACCACCGGCCTGGCGCCCGAATCGGTGGGGCGGGCGCGCCTGCGCGCCGGCGAGGGCCTGACCGGTTGGGCGGCCCAGACCGGCCAGGCCGTCGGCGTGGCCGACGCGGCGCGCGACCCGCGCTTCAAGCTGCTGGTGGAAACGCAAGAGTCCATCTTCCAATCGCTCCTGGCCGTGCCGCTCATCAACCAGGGCCGCATCATCGGCGCGATCAATGTGCAGACGCGCGCCGACCACACCTATAGCAGCGATGAATTCGAGCTGCTGGCTTTGATCGCAGATATGGCCGCCGGCGCGCTGGACAAGGCCAAACTCTACGACAAGATGCAACGCCAGCTCACCGAGCTTTCCACCCTGGCCGAAGTCAGCGAGACGGTCATCTCGCCGCTCTATCTGGATGACACGCTCGGCCTGATCGTCGAAATGGCAGCGCGCGTGATGCGCGCCAAATTCTTCTCGCTCATGCTTTACGACGAAGAGCGCGCCGAGCTGGTCTTGAAGGGCGCGCAGAGCATCGTCGGGCCGGCTTATCGCAACAAGCCGCCGCTGAAGCTGGGCGAGGGCGTCGCCGGCCGCGTCGCTCAGACCGGCCAGTTCATGGCCCTGGAGGACGTGCGCGTCGATCCGCTCTATCGCTATACGGACATCGCCCGCCAGGAGGGCCTGGTCTCACTCTTGTGCGTCCCGCTGAAGGTGCGCGATAAGGTCGTCGGCGTCTTTAATTGCTATGCCGGCGAGCCGCATCGCTATACCGCCGAAGAGATCGCGCTCCTTTCGACCCTGGCGAACCAGGCCGCCCTGGCCATCGAGAATGCGCGGCTGGTGACCAATGCCGCCGTGGTGCGAGAGATGCATCACCGCATCAAAAACAACTTGCAGAGTGTGGCAATGTTGCTGCGGATGCAGATGCGTACCGCCGCCAATCTCAACCCGCGCGAGACGCTGCAAGAGGCCATCAACCGCATCCAGAGCATCGCCGCGGTGCATGAAGTCCTCTCTGAACGCGGCTTCCGGCGCGTGGATATTCGAGACCTGCTGGAGCGCGTGGCGCATGGCGTGGCGCAAAGCATGGCGCACCCCGGCCTGGAGATGGCCCTGCACGTGGAAGGCCCGACCTTTGACCTGCCTTCTCAGCCGGCGACTTCGCTGGCGTTGGTCATCAACGAGTTGGTGCAGAACGCGGTGGAGCACGCCTTTGAAGGGCGCCGGCAGGGCAACATCTGGATCACGCTGGATCAGGAGCCGGCCCACTGGGTCATCACCGTGCGCGATGATGGGACCGGCCTGGTAGACAGCCCGGGAAAGCACATGGGCTTGAAGATTGTGGAGACGCTGGTGCGCGAGGATTTACGCGGCGAGTTCAGTCTCACTTCAGGGGCCGGCGCAACCGCGACGTTGCGTATGCCCCGCGCGTGACATCAGTCGGAGGGTCATGCATGCGCGTTTTGATTGCCGATGACGAAGCTATCATTCGCCTGGGTTTGAGCGAGATGTTGGAAGACCTGGGGCATACGGTAGTGGGCCACGCGTCCGATGGGGCCGGCGCGGTGCGTCTGGCGAGCGAGACCGAGCCGGACATGATTATCCTGGACATTAAGATGCCCGGCATGAGCGGTCTGGACGCAGCCGAGGCAATCACCGCCGACCGGCCGGCGCCGATCATCATTCTCTCGGCCTACAGCGACCGCGCCCTCTTGGAGCGGGCCGCCAGCCTGGCGGTGCAGGGCTATCTGGTCAAGCCGGTGCGGCCGGCCGATCTGGCGCCGGCCCTCGAAATGGCCGCCAGTCGCTTCGAGCAGTGGCAGGTCTTGCGTCGCGAGGCGGCCGACCTGCGCGAAGCGATCCAGACGCGCGACATTGTGGATCGCGCCAAGCGCCTCTTGATGCAGAGCCAGCAATTGACCGAGGCGCAGGCTTTCGCCCGCTTGCAGATGCAGGCGCGCCGTCAGCGCCGGCCGATGCGCGCCGTCGCCGAAGAGATCATTGCCACGCGCCCGCCGGCCGCGTAACGCCGGCTATATTCTCATCAGGCTTTCACCTGTAGCATGTATGGAAGACTTCAGGAGGCCCAAGATGGACAAGCTCACCGAAATCCAGTTGAAACTGCGGAACGTGGGATGCCCGCGCTGTTACCACACGGAGTTTCACGTCACCATGCAGCCCGGCAACCCCGGCGAGAAGACCACGTATGATGCCCGCTGCGGCAATTGCGGCTACCATCTGGAGGTGGACGGCCACCAGCCGGAATGGGAGCACCTGGAAGACCATACCTTCAGTCACGTGCGGCGCGATGGCTGCCCGCGCTGCGGCAGCCATCGCCTGATCTTGAACTTCCGCTGCACGCTGGAATCGCGCGAGTGCTTCCACGTGGCGACGTGTGAGAATTGCGGCGCATCGTTCATAGTCGAAAAATACGCCAAAGAAGAGCGACCGACTTTGCTGGATCGCTGACCCGGCCGAGCGGTTGAAGACCCGGCCGGCAGGAGGGGACGCCCGTGGGCGGCTCAATCAAGCTGGGGAAGCTCCTGGGCATCCCCATTACCATCAACTACACCTGGTTCATCATCCTGGCGGTATTGACGTTCCAATTCGCCACGCTGTCCTATCCGCAGCAATACCCGCGCCAGCCGGCGATCACCTACTGGATCGTCGGCCTGGTCACGGCGGTTTTGCTCTTCGTCTCAGTCCTGGTGCACGAACTGGCGCACAGCGTGGTCTCACGCGCCTTCGGCACACCGGTAGAGGGGATCACCCTGTTCCTCTTCGGCGGCGTGTCCACCATCACCGACGAGGCGCATCGGCCGTACCAGGAATTGCTCATGGCCGGCGCCGGCCCGCTGACCTCGGCGCTCCTCGGCGCCATCCTGTGGGGCGTGTCGTGGATCGCTTCGCCGCGCACCTATTTCGCCGGCATGGTTGCCATCCTGGCCCAGGCCAACCTGGTCCTGGCGGCCTTCAACATGATTCCGGGCTTTCCCATGGATGGCGGGCGCGTCCTGCGCTCGCTCATCTGGATGGGGACGCGGAATCTGCGCCAGGCCACGCGCGCCGCGTCCATCATTGGGCGCATCGTGGCCGCCCTGATGATCCTGGCCGGCGTCGCCATGGCCCTGCTCCTGCGCGCCTGGTCTTCGGGGCTGTGGCTGGTGGTCATCGGCTGGTTCCTGGAAAACGCCGCCGGCCAGAGCTACCAACAACTGGTGCTGCGGGAGACATTGGCCGGCCTGCGGGCGCGCGATGTCATGACCACAGACTGCGCCCGCGCCGATGAGTCGGCGCCCCTGCAATCTCTGGTGGATGAGCAGATGGCGCGCCAGGGCCGGCGCTGTATCCTGGTGACGCGTGGCGAGCGCCTGGCCGGCCTGCTCACGGCGCACTCGGTGAAGGGCGTGCCGCGCGAGCGTTGGCCGGAAGCGACCGCCGGCCAGGCGATGATCCCTCTCGATCAGGTGCGGATGGTGGA
>CAIQJD010000124.1 GCA_903872005.1 uncultured bacterium
CAGAGCATAGGCTTCGACGATGCGCTCGACGACCATTGCGCCGCTGAAGCCGGCGAAGGCCAGGGACGCGGCCGGGATGACGCACTTGGCGCGCGCCAGCCGGCGATCCGCCAGGTTGGACAGGATACGCAGGTTGACCCGCCCGCCGGTGATCTGCTCGACGATCGGGGCCAGGCGTTCGGCCACGGTATTGACGGTATTCGCGCCCATGGCGTCGCGACAGTCGAAGATGAGATGGGCGACCAGCATCGGGCCGGCCGGCGATGTCGGGAACTCGCGCACTTCCAGCCGGCGCGCCCCGCCCCCCAGGCCGACGACCACCGGGTCTACTTCGTTCGCCAGGGCCAGCAGACGCGCCTGCGCCGCCAGGAGATCGTGCCGCGCCGCAGTCAGGTTGGCGAGGCCCAGCACTTGCATCTGGGCAATCATCTCCGGCTCGGTCGTATGGGCCGAGAAGCCGCCGCCGTCGCGGATCAGCCGCGCCGCGAAGCTGGCGCCGGCCACCACCGACGGCTCTTCAATCGCCATGGGGATGAGATAGTCGCGGCCGTTGACGAGGAAATTGACGGCGATGCCCAGGGGCAGCGCGTAGGCCCCGACGACGTTCTCGATCATCTGGTCGGCGCGCTGCGACGACAGGCCGGCCGCGCCGGCCAGGATTTCGGCTTCGGCCGGCGATAGGCCGGCTTGCGCGGCGACGAGCGCCGTCCGTTCTTCTCGGCTCTTCTCGTAGAATCCAGGCAGACGAGAGGTGACGATGGTCTGGCTCCTTAGCCGGCCGGCTGACACGAAAAAGCCCCGCGTTGGGGCCGGCTGTTTCTCTCAGTCGTTGGCAAGTATAGCACAGTGGGACTGTCAAAAACTATCAAGATGCCGCCAGAAGCCGGCAGGGTGGGCAAATCGCGCGCGGCGAATCGCTCAGGAGCGAAGACATCCTGCCGGCTGTGGCACTGATAATCTCATTGCCTTTGATGAGTCACAAAGACGACGTCAGCGGTTGTCGAATACGTAGCGCCCTCCCATTGAAAAGTGAGATCGTACCCGACATGGTTGGTCGCATCAAGATGACTATGAATATTGTCCACCAGCAGTGGCTTGGCGCGCTTGAGTTTCCACGACTCGAAGAAGTTGTCGCAGTCCACGAGCACCAGGAACAGGCGATTGGAAGCATCAAAGCGGCGCACACCCTGATTCTCATAGAGCCACCTGATCAGACCTGTAGGATCCTGTCTGGCATTTTCGAGAATGGCGAGCCGGCGAGATTTCAGAGTACGAATTACTGCTCTTGGTGCATCGCCTGGGAGATCGGTCACTTTATTCCAAAGATCCTCAAGGAGTCGCGCCGTAGGCAGTGTCGGATCAAAATGGATCTGATGCTCTCGGCATATCTGTCGGAGAATGCTGATCTCATCTCTGTCTCCGGCCAACTTGCGACAGTCCTTGACGTAGCCTTCCGGCAGATACGTTACCTTGAGATCATACGGTATGCCTCTGATGAAGAAGTCTACTTTCTTGATTAGGCCAACTGCCGGCAAAACCGACGGATGATCTCGGAACACATCTTCGATGATGATTGACGTCCAGTGATTATACCAGGAGCATAGCACATAGGATTTCATGCTGTGGAAGAGTTCGTCATCCACGCGCGATTGAAGATCATCATAGGAACGGGTTTTCTTCACATAATTGTCAACGATGGTCTTCTCCAGACTATTCTGATGGAGTCCGCCCCAATCGAAAGCCTGCAGTTTGTACAGTTCGGCGATGAGCGCAGCCTCGTTCATGGCTCGTTGTTGTCTCTCGACGGCGTATATCGCTCGAATTGTTGCATCAATTTGGGCATCCGTAACGCGCGATTCAAACACCGCCGCCAGCCTGGCCGATGGTTTCCCATCGGGAATCACCAGCGCATGATCGCGTACCAGTTGATCCAGGTGTTCTTTTCGCGACAACGACCGCAATTTGAGAAATCGCATCCCTTGCTCATCACGCCCCAGGTCTCGAATGCGATCGCCTCGAAATGCACTGTCAGCCATTTGAAAGGAGTAGGACATTTTCCGTGCCTTTCGATCCAGGGAACTCTTGCGTCCATCCAGGGATAGCACGGACGAGTTCCTCAAAGGACATATTCTGCGCGACGCTCCCAGGCTTGTGGTAAATGAGGACATAGTCGGACTTCATAGCTCCAGCTCGACTATCCTGTACAACGGAGTTAGCGGAATAGAACATCGGGAAGCACCCAAGGAACCTAAGAGCAATGGCCGGCTCTTTCTGCCATAGCCCATTCCAACTCTCGGCATCCTTGGCGTTGAAAAGCAATGCGAGGGAGCCTCCTGGCATGAGCACCCGATCCGCCTCACGGATGAGCGCAGCCATCTGCTGATTGTATCGCGACTTCGTCTTGCCGCGTTCTCGCGCATCAGAGACCACAATTTCTGCCTCGAAATCGGCCTCTTTGCCAAGGATGGCATTCCACAATTCGCTCAACTCCAAATAGGGTATTCTGTCACTGTGCGGCGGGTCGGTCAACATCAGCGTGACGCTGGCTTTGGGCAAGTCCCGCAACGCGTCAATAGAATTCGCGTTGAGAATGGCAATATCGGCCGAACCGGCAACGACGGGGCCTATGGTCCGTGCGAGGGTGAAGGGGCGCGATGGTCCCAGGTCATATAGCGTCGAAAGCAACTTGTCTGCGCGACGCCGAAAGCAATTCCAAACGTTGATCTCAAAATGTAGCGGCGGTCGCCAATAGCCAATTACCCAACTGCCAACCTCTATTTTGCCGCGGCTTTCGCCGGTCGTTTTACCCCTTCCTGTAATCGCGAAGACCATGCTAGACATCTGACCAATAGATGCTGTTAGGGTAAGATAGAGGGCGCGGCGCAGATGCTCTGGTGCGGACGGAATGGTCTCAAGGATAAGATCTATATTGCGCAGAGCACGGCCGGTAAAGATATCGCTCAGCACGAGACTCTTCGTAGTGTTGATTCTGGAATTCTGGAAAGGGCGCAGTGGACGAACAAGCCGGCTTCGGTAGTTCGCGTATTCTGCGAACAGATGGTAGTCATGTTGTGTCGGTTCTCGCGTCTCGCGTCCGCTGCGTGCATTTTGCGTCGTCCAGATCTCTCGCAACGCCCCGCGATCCCAGAGGTAGTGCGATCCTATCGCTTCATCGGCGAGTACGTAAGAGCGATCTATCATCGCTCGAACCGCTCTTTCCATGTCTCGGAGAGCCGCATCGTATTGATCAAAGCTGGGAAGCTCCGATACCATTCGCGCAAGCTCAACCGATATCGGATTGATGTCAATGCCGATGAAGCGTCGCTTGCGTAACCCACATTCTCGGGCGATCAGGCCAGAACCGACAAAAGGATCAACCACAAGATCG
>CAIQJD010000125.1 GCA_903872005.1 uncultured bacterium
CCGGCGCATATCCAGGAAGACCAACCCCAACTTGGCGTCGGGGCGGGCCATGATGGTCAGCACGGCTTCCTGACCCACGGCGGAGAGGAAGACGTAGCCATGCTTGCCCCGAATGTATACTTGTTCCAGATCGCCGCGCCCCAGCTCCGAGGCGATGCGCTCGCCCAGGGAGAGCATCGAGGCGGACATGGCCGAGACGCGATCTTCTTCCACGTCGGCCGGCAGCGCGGAAGCCATAATCAGGCCATCTACGCTGACGATGGCCGACGCTTCGATATCCGGCGTGCTGGCCTGCAAATCGCGCAAGCGCGTCACCATCAATTCCGTCCGAGACCTAGTCATGGTCGGCAAACTCCTTTCCCCGCTGCGCCGGCGCAGCGACAGGCCGGCGTCTCGCTACTACGTTTTCAATAGTAACATATCTGGCCGGTTGTGTCAACCTGACTTTTGTCTGGGGGTGTGGTCCAAGTATCAGGCGCGTGTGTGTAGCATCGGCTCTCGTGGCCGTCCGAATCCCAGACGCCCACAAGGGGCTAGGCTACGACAGCCCCGCTACCCGTTCCCCAAAATGTGAAACACACCCCGTCAGGCAACGCCGGTTGCGCGATGGGGAGACTGCCGGTATAATAGGCCGGTTTCCCGCAAGTTCTGGGCCGCCTGGGCGGCGATACGCGCCGGCAAGGATAGCGCATGTATATAGGCCAGCACCCCAAACGCAAACGCTCGCGCGGCTCCAGGATCTTCTTGCTCCTCCTGGTAGACGTTGCCCTCATCTGGCTAGTCTCTACCATCTTTCAGCAACGCCCCACCTGGACGCGCCCATTTGAGCCAACGCCCACGCCAACCCGCAGCGCGCCCTCTTACGTGGCCGAGGGCGACCAGGCATACTGGAACGGCCGGCTCGATCAGGCCATCACCGCCTACGATAAGGCCCTGGAGCTGGCGCCGGCGCAGCCCGACCTGCTGGCGCGCCAGGCGCGCTGGCTCATCTGGGAAGGGCAAACCGCGCGCGGCATCGCCCAGGCGCGCCAGGCCCTGGATCTGGAGCCGAAGAATGGCCTCTACAATGCCACCCTGTGTATGGCCCTGGACTGGAACGACCAGGTAGATGAAGCGCTCAAGTTGTGCGCCAAAGCCGTCGAGATGGCCCCTGAAAACGCCGAAGTATATGCCTTCCTCGCCGAAGCCTTCGCCGATAAGGGCCGCGCCGACAAGGCCGGCGAAGCCATCGCAAAGGCGCTCTCGCTGGACAGCAAGAACGAGCTGGTGTATCGCAATGCCGGCTACGTCATGGAAATGCAGGGCAAGTACGAGCAGGCCATCGCCGAATACCAGAAGGGGCTGGAAATTCACCCGAAATGGGTGGACCTCTACCTGGCCCTGGCGCGCGCGTATCTGCACGTGCAGGACAAGGAGAATGCCTTCATACAGATTCGCAAGGCGCAGAACATCAGCCCCAACAACCCGCGCATCCTCGACCAACTGGGCTGGGCGTACTACCTGACCGAAGACTATGAGCGCGCCGTCACCGCGCTGGAAGAGGCGCTGCAACTGGACCCCGGCTTCGGCTCGGCCTACGGGCATCTGGGCGTCGCCCAATACGTGCAGCGCAACTATGAAGCGGCCGTGGAGAATCTGCAAAAGGCCATTGACCTGGGCAAGCGCCCGGTGGAATACTACTACGAGCTGGGCCTCTCCTACGTCTACCTCGACCAGTGCGAAAACGGCGTCCCCTGGCTGCAAGAGGCGCTGGCGATGGACCCCTCGGCCGAGCCGGCGCTCCAGGGATTGGAAATCTGCGCCGGCCGCAAAGCCAACCCCAAGCCCACCTCGGCCGCCAAGTAGCTGCGCCGGCGGCCGGCCCCAATTTGCCAAAATCCGCCTCCGCGTGTATAACAGACTCCTGTTTAGCACTCCCGATCATGGAGTGCCAGATGAGCTGGCCCACAGCGCCGGCCGCCACAAGCGCACTGACCAAATTTGCATTCTTTTAAGACCTGTAGTATATATGGGGCAGCTAATTATCACTCTCATAGCAGGAGTGCTAAGAAGCGCAGCCGCACCGACTACAAACCGCATACGCACGTTCGAGTAGCAGCGCAAAACGCAAAACTAGCTCGCAAGTCGAGCAAGCACAGAAGGAGGATTGACACATGGCTATCAAGATTAAGCCCCTGGGTGATCGTCTGGTGATCAAGCCGCTGGAAGGCGAAGAGAAGACGCCGAGCGGTCTCATTCTGCCCGAGACGGCGAAGGAAAAGCCCCAGGAGGGCGAAGTCCTGGCAGTCGGCCCCGGCCGCTACGATGACAAGGGCAAGCGCATCGCCCTGGATGTCAGCGCCGGCGACATCGTCCTGTTCGCCAAGTACGCCGGCACCGAGATCAAGATCCGCGACGAGAAGTACCTGATCCTCAAAGAGAGCGACGTCCTCGGCATCGTCGAGAAGTAGTCTCGCTCAGGCAGTTGGCTCACCAGCATTGGAATTACAAGTAGGGAGGACACGATAAATGGCTAAGCAGTTGATTTTCTCCGAAGACGCTCGCCGGCATCTCAAGGTCGGCGTAGATACCCTGGCGAATGCCGTCAAGACCACCCTCGGCCCCAAGGGCCGCAACGTCGCCCTGGACAAGAAGTGGGGCGCCCCCACCATCACCCATGATGGCGTCACCGTCGCCAAAGAGATCGAGTTGGCGAACCCGTTCGAGAATATGGGCGCGCAGCTCCTGAAAGAAGCCGCCACCAAGACCAACGACATCGCCGGTGACGGCACCACCACCGCCACTGTGCTGGCCCACATCCTCGTCACCGAGGGCCTCAAGAACGTCGCCGCCGGCGCCAACCCGATGCTGATCAAGCGCGGCATCGAGAAGGCCACCGACGCCATCGCCGCCGCCATCAAGGACATGGCCATCGAGATCAACTCCAAGGACGAGATCGCCAACGTCGCCTCCATCTCCGCCCAGGACCGCGAGATCGGCGAGCTGATCGCCCAGGTCATGGACAAGGTCGGCAAG
>CAIQJD010000126.1 GCA_903872005.1 uncultured bacterium
GCCTTCAATTCATACCATTTGTCCACGCTATCAGTAGGAGGAGCTGCAACGGAAGCCGATACCGTCACTAGCTTTGTCGGGCTTGATCCCATCGCGATAGGCCG
Organism: uncultured bacterium; assembly: GCA_903872005.1. The sequence continues at coordinate 105 of CAIQJD010000126.1, forward strand.
CTCTTGCTCTCTCCTTGGAGTAGAACCATCCTCCACCGCGCAGAACGCGGAACGTCCCGGACGCAGGCCCTGTCGGATTCTGCTCCGGCGAACCGACATAGTACTTCCCATCTGCCCAATCCGCTACCAGTTCAGACACGTTGCCCGCCATGTCGAGCGCGCCATACGGGCTGGCCCCAGCCTGGTAGCACCCCACCGGCGCCGTGAATTGATAGCCGTCGTTGGTCCCCTTGTCTGCCCAACCAGCGTCCAGATTGCTGTCGGCGAAGTTGAGCAGATTGCCGGCGACACCCCCATTGCCCCAGGGATACTTGCCCCCGTCGCCCCCACGCGCCGCTTTCTCCCATTCGGCCTCCGTCGGCAAGCGCCGGCCGGCCCATTCACAATAGGACGAAGCATCATTCCAACTCACCTGCACAACCGGATGATTCTCTAACCCGACCGTGTTACTGGATGGGCCACGCGGCCGGCGCCAGTCAGCGCCAGCGACGTTCGCTAGGTCCTTCGTAGATGCGTTGAAGACCAACCCCGTGCCAGCCTTCTCGGCATCGGTTAGGTAACTCGCCGCCTTGGCGAAAGCTGCGAATTGCACATTAGTCACCTCGTTGCGGTCAATCCAGAACGCATCCAAGTATGTCTTGTGTTGTGGTTTCTCGTCAGTCGTCGCTGCCGAATCAGCTTCCGTCGAACCCATCAGGAACTCGCCGGCCGGCACATAGACCTGTACCATGCCGTCTTTTTCCCAGATCCGCGTCGCGCCCGAAACCAACCCGCCCAAGGACCTGGGCGTATTTGCCTGTGGCTTTGGCGTAAATGTCGCTATGACCGAGGTGGGTATCGCTCTGGCTGGCTCATGGGTTGGACTCATAGAGACTGGAAGCGCATTTGCTCCAAGACCTTCCGCCTTGTCATCGCCAACACGCCCAAGCAAATCACTGATGCTCATTTTGCCAGTGATAAAAGTGAATATCCCTATGCAGGATGCTATGAAACCTACAAGAGTAATGAAGATGCGCCAGTTGCTGGTGCGGGTTGGAGTACCCATTGAGCTAGATCTCCAGTCCGTAGGGTAGGCCCCTGGCCCACCGTTTGTGATGCCCCAACTTGGGGGATAGATGATTTCGTCATACGACCATTGCAGCAAAAGAAGCCGGCCGGCGTCAAGCACCAATTTCCGCGGGGGCACGAACCCTCGAGTCGGAGCCGGCCATTCGTTCATTTGTGCGACAATTCGTGGCCGCCCGCGCCGGTCACGCGGCCGGCGCCGCAAGCTCCGTCAACTTCTGCTGCAGCCAGAGATTGATCAACGTCTCGGCGCTGACCTGACCCCACGCATGCGGGCCTGCTGCTCCACCAACGCCAGCAGGTCGGCCTCCACCGGCACGGCGCAGCGCACTCGGAACGCGACATCCGGGCCGCCGGCGTCATAGTCCGTGAAATCGTGCGTATCCCAGAACTCCCCCATTTGTTCGTCCGAACTTGCCTTTGAAATACCGCTCATGCTATTTTCGTCCATAGGCTCTACGCTCCTTGTCGCTCATATCGCGGGCGCTGATCACCACCGCAGTCGCCTCGTCAGGTTTGTAGATGAAGAAGACGGCGAGATAGCGGCCGGCAATGTCTGACCAAAGGCCGCATAGACGTCTTCCCCAGGCCGATGCCCTCTCTCAGCGAAACGGATCTTCGGCCGGCTGAGTAATGCCTCCCGCGCCTCACACATGGTCAAATCGTGCTTGACTGCCAGTTTCTCTTCGATGGTGGGAGGGCAAATCACATGGACTACGAAAGATGGTAGCTTCTCGCTTGCCACGCTCTCGTTCAGGTATGGTGTACTGTAAGCTAATGATACATCACCGGCGCGCCAAAATCAAGCGCCATTAGGCCGGCGACAGGGCCATTTCAAAGTCGTGCATGGGTGGTGCGTGATACTGGTTAGCACACCGCAGAGTCGCAGAGCGCAGAGAGAATCAGGCAAAGGCGGGTGAGACCAGACCCTTTCTGCGACTCTGCGACCTCCGCGCCTCTGCGGTGAGTCCATTCGCTGACTTTGAAATCACTCTGGGCTGGCGACGGCGCGGAAGCGACGAAAGACGCCGGCTCGGTGGGCCAAGCGCCAACCCTGCTGCTGGCTGCCCGGCGGCTAGTTCACGTTGACCGTGACCTGAATGGGTTGACCAGGGCCGGCCGTGGCCGAGGCGGACGCCATGGGAGGCATGATGGTGTTTTCGCAATCCCACTTCAGCTCGCGCACCGCCGCGAACCCCAACAGGGAATAGATGCCCAGCGTCACCAGCGTCAGCAGACCATTCACCAGCGCCACGCCGAAGTACTGTCCACCGGTACCGATGAATTGCAGGGGCCGGCCGGCGGCATACGTATTGGTGAGGATATGGCGTCGGATGCGTGGGTAGCCCCAGAAGAAGTAGATGCCCAGGGTCAGGGTGGTCAGGATGCTTACGAGCAGCCACTGACCGAATAGATCCAGCGCCGCGCCCCGATATTCCAGGCGCGTCCCGTCGGGCAAAATGGTGTGGTTGGCATCCCACTTCAGGATGCGTACCGCGCCGAAGCCCAGAGCCGAGTAGAAGCCGAGCGTCAAGATAGTGAACAGAACGACCATGAAGCACTGACCGAAGTACTCCCCGCCGGTACCATCGAATCCCAGCGGTCTATCCTGGTAGTAAGTGTGCTCAAGGATCACGCGTCTCAGGCGAACGTACCCCCAGGGGAAATAGATGCCCAGCGTGATCGTGGTGAGCAGGGTGACGAGAAGGATATTGCCGAATAGATCTGTCCAACTGCCGCGAAATTCCAGATGGTCGCGCATCATGACCTCCCTTTCCTGATATTCCTGGTTTGAGCCTGTGTCCGTCTGATAGATGTGCGTGGGGTGGGACCTCCGACGCCCACCATGTAATGCCCTGGTATCCACCGGGGACAGAAACGTGTTGTCGGCTTACCGTTGTCATGGCGCTGAAGCCGGCCGGCCCTATGTCCACTCGCGTCGAACTCCGCGTCTGCAAGGCCCGCCGGCGTCCTGTATCGAACCCGATAGTTGTTCCCTTCATAGACTTTGCGTTGCGCGACGCGGCATAAAGCAATCATACATCAATTTCATGCCAAAATCAAGGGCATTTGGAATGCGAGAAAGTAGGAAAGTAGCGAAAGACGCGAAAGGGCAGCCCCTTTCGCGTCTTTCGCGCGCCTTATGCTCTAAAGCGCTTCGCTCACAGCACTCGCTTGAGCAGCGGCACGCGGCGCAGGACGAATTGCGCCAACAGGAAGGTGACCCCGGTGGCGACGACGCCGGCGACCAGCACCTTCAGTAGCGGGTGGCCCTGCCAGGGGCGCAGCAGCAGGCTGACCGTTACCAGCAGCGGCGGATGAAACATGTACACGGCGAACGAGTTGCTCGACAGGAAGTTTGACAGCTTGTCCGCCAGCTTGACGCGATCGCGGAAGAGTGTCAAGGTACCGACGCTGACCGCGACCGAGAAGAACGATTCCCAGATGGCGTAGCCGGCGCTGGTCCAGTTCACGCCGCCCATGAACGGCTCCAGCCCCTTCTCGAACGCGCCCCCGCCGACCAGCAGGCCCAGCCAGAGCGGGATGCCCAGGACGATCGCGCCGGCAAACCAACGCACGCCCAGCTTCAAGGGGATGGTGTGCAGCCAGTCGCGGCGGTAGGTCATGATGCCGAAGATGAAGTAGATGATGTACTGCGCGAAGTAGCCGAGCTGCATGTTCAGCACAGCCGTGCCGAGGGGTTGCACCAGGCGAATCAGGAACGCGGCCAGAGAAATCACGCCGGCCAGCAGCGCCAGCATGCCATCGGAAAGGGGCCGGCCGGGCGTCTGGGCTGTCTGTGGCGCGGGGACGACGCGGCGCACGCCGGCGTAGATGGCGCAGAAGATCAGCAGGGCCAGAGCGAACCACATCGGGCCGGATTCGCCCAAGAACGAGAAGCTGGTGAGATACCCCAGGTAGTACGCGCCCGGGGAACCCATGGCGACCGGGTCCAGCACGCTGCCCAGGATCACCACGGTGATGGGATGAATGACGAGCATGTAGATCAGGGTCGGGATGCCCAGGCGCACGGCGCGGTCGGCCAGGAAGCGCCCCGATCCCTTGCGGTCAAGCGCCGGCGCCGCGAAGTAGCCGGCGACCCAGAAGAGCAGGCCCATGGAAAAGGCTTGCGTGAAGGACTGGAAAGCGACGATGAGTACGGCCGAGACGGCGTCCAGGGTCGTGGATTCATTGTAGTACCAGCGGCCGACGCCGCTATAGGTGACGGCGCTGTGTATGAAGATGACCCCGATGATGATGAGCGCCCGGATGTTGTCAATGTAGGCCATACGGTTCTGGGTCTGCATGCGTCACACTCCCTTGTGAGGCTTAACCTACTAAACCATACGCAATCTCCCCCGATTTGTTTCGGATGAAGAGGTGTATGGCGCGGCCGCCGGCCTGGGCCGGCCGCTTCAGGGCAATGCCCGTCCCAGGAAGCGCACCCAGTTGCCATACATGACCTTCTGCACGTCGCTTTCGGCATAGCCGCGCCGGCGCAGAATCACGGCGATCTTGCGCAGGTCGGCGATGGTGTCCAGGTCGCCCGGCGTCTGTTCTGTCCCATAGCCGCCGTCGAGGTCAGAGCCGATGGCGGCGTGTTCCGCATTGCCGGCAACCTGGCAGATGTGGTCAATGTGGTTGACGACATCTGCCATCGAGACGCGCTGGTTGCTGCCGGGTTCCTCTTTCCAGTCTGGCACGAGCATCCAATCGTCCATCGCCACGCCGATGACGCCGCCGCGTTGGGCGATGCGGGCGATCTGCGCGTCCGTGAATTGTCGGTCATGGGGCGTCAGGGCGCGGCAACAGTTGTGCGTGGCAAGGATGGGGCCGCCATAGATGTCTACGGCTTCCCAGAAGGAATCGTCGGAGAGGTGCGAGACATCGAGGAGGATACCGCGGCGGTCCATCGCCTTGAGTAGCTCGCGGCCGGCCGGCAGCAGCCCGCGCCCGCTGGTCTTGGTGCCGTAAGCGTACTGGTTGAACCAGTAGTGCACCAGGCTCACGACGCGCAGGCCGGCGTCCCACCAGGCGTCCAGTTGCCACGGGCCTACGATGGGGTCGGCGCCCTCAATGCACAACACATAGCCGATGGGGGGCCGGGCGCCGGCATTGCGGCCATGCCACGCTTCCCATTCCTGGACATGGGCATCTAACCCCGCCGCGTCGCGGATCTGGCGCAGGTAGCCTTCTGCCTGCCAGACCTGATAGAGGGCGATGTCGCCCATGGCTTCGGCGTAGGCTTGTTCTGGCGTGCGCCACCCTTCGGGGCGGTTGTTGCCGGGCAGGGTGATGCGGGCATTGGCGGTGGTGAAGCAGAGGAAGACGTTGGCGTCGGAGGCTGCCGGCAGGGAGACGGTGTTGCGGCCGGCGCCTTTCTGCTTGCTGCCGCTGGCAATTTCGGCGGCGCGTATTTCGGCGATGGGGCGTTGCAAGTCACGGTTGAACTTCAAGGCGCTGTAGGCGAGATCGAGGTGCGAGTCAGCGATCAGCATGGGAGCCTCCTGAAATGGACTGGATAGTCGGCAAGCGTCGCGCATGATGGCGCTCCCAGCCGACCTTGCGTCGCAGATGGGAGCGCCGTGCTTTGATTCGATTCGGTTCGTCCACGGCGGCCGCTACTTCTGAGGTACAGCCGGCTGACCGCGCCCTTCGATCATTGCCACGTAGGTCAATGGGGCAAGGGCTTTCACGCGGCCATCTTCGGTGCTGGTGATGACGATGAGCTGCGGCTGCGTGATGGGCCGGCCGTCGGGCCAGGTCGCCGGCAGCTCAAAGGCGACGCGGAACGCGCCCGTTGCATCGGAGACGAAGGTGAGATAGTCATTTGGGCCATAGCCGGCGTTGGGAAGACTGACATAGAGCGCCAGGAGCAAATTGGGTGGAAAGCCGGCGCCTTCCACGCGCACTCCGGTGCTCGCTCCGCCGCGCTCCGGCGTGAGCCAGATCGTCGGGACATCTACGGCCGGCCGGGAGGCAATTGCCGGCGCGTCGTCCTGGGCCGGCAGCGCGGCCGGCTGGATCATCTCGACGCGCGGCGCGGGCGGGCCGGCCGGCGCGTCCGCCATCGCCGGCAGCGGCGCGGCTTCGTTCAAGGTCAGGGCGGCCGGCGCGGCCGGCGAAACTGGAGCCGGCGCAGCCGGAGACATGGCCCACGCGTAGATCAGTGGGGCAGTCGCAAATGTCAGGCAGAATGCGAGCAAAATGAGCAGCAGTCTGGTTCTCTTCATGGTATTGTCCCGGAGAGGCGCGCCAGTTTGGTTCTTTCGGGGGAGATGCGTGGCGTCGCTCTCTATCATGTATAACGTTGCGGGGCGCGAAAAGTTCCGGCCTGACGCTGCCATTCGGTAGGAGATTTGTTAAATTTTGACACGTTCGATCTGCGCGCCCAGGGCGCGCAATTTGGCGTCTACGCCCTCGTAGCCACGATCAATCTGGCCGATGTTGCGGATACTGCTGCGACCCTCGGCGCACAGGCTGGCAATGAGCATCGCCATGCCGGCGCGGATGTCAGGGCTTTCCAACGGCTCGCCGCGCAGCTTCGCCGGCCCAATTACCACGGCCCGGTGCGGGTCGCACAGGATGATGCGCGCGCCCATGGCGACCAGTTTGTCCACGAAGAACATGCGGCTTTCGAACATTTTCTCGTGGAAGAGCACTGTGCCGCGCGATTGGGTGGCGACGACCAGCGCAATGCTCATCAGGTCGGCCGGAAAATTGGGCCAGGGCGCGTCATCAATCTTGGGAATCGCGCCGTGCACGTCCGAGATGATTTCCAATGGTTGCGTGGCCGGCACGTAGATGTCGGCGCCGCGCGTCTCGACGACGATGCCCAGCCGGCGGAACATCATCAAGACCATGCGGAGCTGCTCCGGCGCGGCGTCACGGATCAGGACGCCATCGCCACACAGGGCGGCGAGGCCGAGGAAGCTGCCGGTTTCGATATAGTCGGGGGAGATGCGGAACTGCCCGCCGTGCAGCCGGGGCACGCCGGAGATGGCGAGGGTGTTGGACCCGATGCCGCTGATGCGCGCCCCCAGGCCATTCAAGAAACGCGCCAGGTCCTGGACGTGCGGCTCTGAGGCGGCGTTGCGAATGATGGTCTTGCCGCGCGCCGTAACAGCGGCCATCAGGGCGTTTTCCGTGGCGGTGACGCTGGCTTCGTCGAGCAAGATATCCTGGCCGCGCAGCCGGCCGGCGCGCATGGAGTAGCCGCCATTGACGCTGATTTCCGCGCCCAGCTCTTGCAAGGCCAGCAGATGCGTGTCAATGCGCCGCCGGCCAATAACGTCGCCGCCCGGCAGCGGCAAATCTACTTGACCGCAGCGCGCCAACATCGGGCCGGCCAGCAGGATCGAGGCGCGAATCTTGCGGCATAAGTCGGACGAGAGTTTTGCCCTGTTCACGGTCTGGGCGCGCACGGAAATTTTGCATGGCCCAACCTGGCGGATGTCCACACCCAGGTCGCTCAACAGGTGCATCATGGTGTTCACGTCGCCGATATTGGGCACATTGTCCAGGATGATCTCTTCGTCGGTGAGCAAACAGCCAGTCAGGATTGGGAGGACAGCGTTCTTGTTGCCGCTGATGGTCACTTCCCCTTTGAGACGGCGCTCGCCTTCAATGATGAACTGTTCCATAGCTATTTGCGTCCCCTTTCTCGCATGGTGTGGGCGCTCCAGGCGCGCGGTTCATGGCATTGTGATGAACACGACCGGCTCTCCATTAGAGACGCCCAACGCCTGCGCGGCGTTCCCCTGATTGACTGCGATCTCGATGAAGCCGCTGTACCCGGCCAGCAGGAGCGGCGCGCCGGCCGGCGCGTCGCTGTAGGTCGCGCACAAGCCGAACACGATGCGTTCGCCGAGGCGCGCCGCCACGCGCCGGCCGGCAGGGAGCTGCGTGGCCGGCAAGTTGGTGATGAGGTTGCCGAAATGGTCTGTGTGGATGACCGTTGCCAGCAGATGCGCTTCATCCTGGACGACGACCGGCGGGAACGGCCGGCGCACGGGATCGGCAATTGGCGCTCCCAACGTCTGGATGGCGACGCCGGCGGCGAGATGGCCGGCGACCGGAGCGAAGATGTCGCGGCCGTGGAAGGTGCGGCTGGTCTCGGCCAGCCAGAAGCGCCGGTCGGTCAGGTGATAGGCCATCGCGGCCGGCTCGGCTTCCAGGATATAACCGAAGACGCCATTATCGGGGCCGACGAAGAGGCCGCGCGGCGTATGGAGGGCCAGCGGCCGGCGCTCCGATCCTACGCCGGGATCTACGACAACCAGATGGATGGTATCGGGCGGAAAATAGCGGTAGGAGGCATAGAGGACGAAGGCGGCCCCGGCAAGATCGCCGGGGCCGATGGCGTGCGACAGGTCAATCAAGCGCGCGTCGGGCGCGAGGCCGGCGATGACGCCCTTCATGACGCCCACATAGCCATCGCGTTCCCCGAAGTCGGTGGTGAGGGCGATGATGGGCGGCCGGCCGGTTGGCGTTTCACGACGCTGAGAATCCTGCATGGGCCTATTCTAGCGAAGGGAACGCGTTTCGTCAATTCACTCTGGCTCCCGGCGCGCCCGGGAGCCAGACTGCGAATGCCGGCGTTCCGTTGCTAAGGCGCGGCGACCACGGTGTGGCGCACATTGCGTATCGTGCCCGTGGTGTAGGAGTAGACTACCAGGTATTGATTGCGCCGGCTGTTGAATGCCATACGCGGCTCGGCGCCGCTGCCGACCACCGTCGTGCGGGCGCTGATCGTGGTGGATGTCCCCGATGGCGTCAGGATCTTTTTCACCAATGGCTTGCCGTTGCCGACCTGGTCCTCGGCGGTCCACATCACGGTGTAGATGCCCGTGTTGGTGTTCACGCCGACGATGGGGCGCGGCAGGTCCGATGTGTACATGCCGGTGTTGACCGCGCCATTGGCTTCGATGAGGATGGGCGAGCCGATGCGCCGGCCTTCGGCGTCGAGGCGCTGCCCGTGAATGCTGCGGTAGGTTCCGACGGCGCTCAGATCAATCAGGCGTTGCCAGACGACCATATACTCGTCCAGCACCGGGTTGTACACCACCTGCGGGTAGCGCTCGGCGCCCCAAACCTGGCTGACCGGGAAGTTGGCCGGCGAGCCGGTGGGCTGACCGTTGGTGTCCAGGAAAGCGGCATAGATGTTCAGGTCGAGATACTCGTACTTCTGGCCGACCGGATGCGGCGAGCCGACGCCATCGCGGTCGTCTTCCCAGACCGCCAGGAAGCGCTGGCGGTTGGGGTCGTAGGCCATGCGCGGGTACTGCTGGATGCGCTTGGCCAGGCCGAAGTACTGGTGTGTCGTGTTGGCGGGATCGAGGGTCAGCGGCACATTGGCGCCCAGGCGCGCGCCGGCAGCCGATACCTGTTGGAGATAGATGTCCTTGAAGGTCGTCTGGTCGGTAGCATCCATGTGGAAGAGCGTCGGGAACTGCATGCGCGTGCGGCCGTCGTGCCACGCCACCAGGAAGGTGTTGTTGGCCGGCACGTAGGCGACGGCCGGGTGCCACTGGCTGTCGTCATACGCCGGGCTGGTAAACTTTTGGGACAGGAGCGTGACATTGCCGACGAGCCGGCCGTCGCCGGTCAGCCGGCGCGCCACGATGTCGTAGCCGTATTGCGAGTAAGTCGGGTAGCCGTCCGGCGGCGAGGCGGTCAGGAAGTCCATGGCATGTTGCTGCCAGGAGAGGAGATAGGTCTGATCCGTCGGGTTATAGGCTCCGTCGGGCAGCTCCATCCCCAGCGGCCCCTCGGCGATGGTGATGTCTTGCGACAGGATCGAGCCATCGTAGGCGACGCGGCGGGCAAAGATGTTCTCGCCGTCGCGCGCGCCGAAGGCGCAGTCGTGGCCGTAGCGCCCCACATTGCGGCAGTCGCCCCAAACGACCAGGTACTCGTCGCGGTCGGGATTGTAGATGACGTGCCCCTGGCCCTGGGCATAGGGCGCCGGCGTGGGCGTTGGCCCGCCGGGCTGCGAGCTGAACGGCGTCACCGTGGAAGTGGGCGAAGCCAGCGTCGTGGCTGTTGCCGTCGAGGTCGCGGTGCGCGTGGCCGTAGAAGCCGGCGGATTGGTGGCAGTGGCCGAAGGGACGGTCGTGCTGGTCGGCGTGCGCGTGGCCGTGGAAGCCGGCGGGTTGGTGGCAGTGGCCGAGGGCACGGTCGTGCTGGTCGGCGTGCGCGTGGCTGTGGAAGCCGGCGGGTTGGTGGCGGTGGCCGAAGGCGCGGTCGTGCTGGTCGGCGTGCGCGTGGCCGTGGAAGCCGGCGGGTTGGTGGCAGTGGCCGAAGGCAC
>CAIQJD010000127.1 GCA_903872005.1 uncultured bacterium
CCCCAGATCAGCGCAGCAAGCCCCCCAACCACAAACCCAATCAATACCCCGGCCAAAATGAGCCAGGTGCGCGCATAAGAAATCGGAGCTTGCGGAAAATCGGCGAACGAACAGATACGTGAAGACGCCGGCCAGTCCCAAATGGAAGATCGCCTCCAATTCCAGCGCCAGGAACGGGAAGGGTCGCTGGAATATCACCTGCCACAATCCCAGCGGATAGTACGCCGCGAACAGACTCTCCGCCGTCGCCGGCTCGCCCCCCAACGTATACATATCCCAGAAGGGCAGCCGGCCCTCGCGCAGCTCGCCGGCCACGAAGACCCGCATCGGATAGTGCTGCTCGACGAAATCGCCGTATGCGAAGACGCGCCGCTCCGCCCCGCCGGCCGCCCACACGCGCCAGAACAGCGCGAAGGGCAACAACAGCAGGATCACGCCGGCCGCCAGCCCACGCCGCCGGCCCTTCACCCACGCGCCAACCCTCGCAAGCATCCGCCTGATCCTCAACTCGCCATGATCCTCTCGCTGCTCAGTGTGCCCGTATCCGCCCGATTTGTCAACTTTCCCGGCGGAGCCTGGGACGCAGCCGGCCGCAGACGCACGCGAGTTCCTACCCCGCTGCTTCCGCCAAGCCCCTCGCACTTTCGTGCGAGGGGCTTTTTCGTTTTGGGGATTGATTCTACAGCCCGATGGATGTACAATCGGACCCGGAGGTGTGGCCGCGCCGGCGGCCACAATGTCATATTATAGAGATCACACTACTCCAACAGAGGCAGAGATGAGTCACTGTAAAATCCTGTTCGGGACAGATGACCGTGCGATATGTCCTATCAAGATAAGTGAAAAAATCAAGGCATTTGGGGACGGTTATAGCAATGCGACAAAGGAAGTAATCACCAATTCCGAGGTTCTGGACAGAGACGGCGAGAAATTCGTTAAATGTGCATCGCGTATATTGTCAAGTTTTGGAATGACCAGAGGCGGCCCCCTCCACAAGAGCCGCATTTCTGGAACACTACTCAACTGCTGGGATGTGGTTGGAGACGACTTGATGAGGATTAACGGCTTGGTTCGCAACGGCGGCTTGCCCAGAGATAGATACGTTCTGGAGCTAGATGCCCAAGCGCGTGAAGGACTGATAGCGGACATCTGGCGAATCACAAAAAAGCTTCTACCTTTCACAATGGGGGAAACAACTTTCGGACTCGTTGGAGCAAGCAAGATACTCTTTTCGGTTTTTCCCGAAATCGCTCTACCAATAGATAACGCTCAATGGTTGCATGTTTTCAAAACCGTTGATACTGGAGACGTTCTTCGCCGCATGGTTCTTGATATCCAAACGTGGGAAGAAAACACGGGAAGGCAACTGAACGATTTGGATGATTCGAAGAGATTGACGACGCTTCCGTCTGTTTACAATGTAATGGCGATGAACGCAAGACCTCAGAACTAAGACCCATGAGTTGTGGGGTGGGCCCTCAGCCCCCGCCGGCCGGCCGCGCTCCGAAGCTGCGTGTGCCTTTTGGGTATTGACTGGCCGGCGCAAGAGGTGATGGACGGAGCGCCGTCTCACCAACTGCCCCGCTGGCCTGGCGTTGTCTTGCCGGCCAGTTTTTCGTTTGTGCGAACCTACGACCCCGTGTATAATGTCGGTGTCGTCGTTGGCCCAACTTGTGAGGAACGCCATGCCCGACTGGGACAAAGTGCTCGCCAAGGTTCTGTATGGCGCAGCGGACGCGAACATCGCTTTTTGCTGATCTGTGTCAGCTCTTGCGCCGGCTCGGCTTCGAAGAACGTATGCGCGGCAGCCATCACATCTTCACCAGAGACGATATCGCGGAAATCCTCAATCTTCAACCCAGTGGCAGCAACGCCAAGCCCTATCAAGTCAAACAAGTGCGTGGGGTGATCCTGAAGTATCGGCTCGGAGGCAGACAGGATGAGTAGGTACGAAATCATCATCTACTGGAGCGAGGAAGATCAGGCCTTCATTGCCGAAGTGCCGGAGCTACCCGGTTGCATGGCAGATGGTCCGACCTATCGCGAAGCGTTGGCCAATGCTGAAGTGATCATCCGGGAATGGACAGAGACGGCAACTGAGCTTGGTCGCCCCATACCTGAACCGCGTGGCCGGCTCGTGTACGCATAGGGCAAGCGACAAAAGCGCCTCGGCGCCAGCGCACCCAACGCGCTATCCGCCGGCGCAAGTAGCGTTGGGCCAAGCGCCCGCCCCACCGACTGACAGGAGCACCTGAGATAGCACATTCAGCGCCATCGCTCGATCCAATCCGACTCCGCGAAACCCTCACGGTCTTTCTTGACCACGTCATGCCGGCCTGTGCTCACATAGACTACCGACTCGTAGGCACCGGTGCAGCCTTGCTCCATGGCGTACCCCTGCCGGCCGCTGACATAGATATTCTCGTGAAAGAGCGCCATAGCGTGGACGCATTCGGCTCTGCCTTGTCAGCGTTCCGATGTGTAGATGCGCCGGCCTGGCTCCCCCAGGCGAAACAATACTATGGCAGTTGGGAAGTGCATGGCGTCGGAATAGAGATCAGCACCGTGGAAATAGCGTCAGATGGCGATACCGCAGAATGCATCGGACGCGGCCCGTGGGAGCATTTCGTCCCTCTCGCCTGCGGCCATTATTCTATACCAACAGTGGCGCTGGAACTTCGTCTCATCACCGAGCTGTCTCGCAACCGTCCCGACCGATATGAACCCCTCGTCCAGTATATGCAAATGCATGGTTGCGATGTTGATTTCGTCCGTCGGGGACTCGTCGCGGCAAGACTACCGCCGATGATGCAGGACGACATACTCAACAGACTCGCCCGGTAGGGCGGCCCCCCGGCCGGCCAAGCGCGGCAGCATGGGCGCGCCGACCGGCCGGACGTACAATGGCCGTGTCATGAATGTATCCATTTCCGGCAAAGAACGGACCAACATGAACGCCGAAGTGGGCCCTCGGCCCACCGCCGGCCGGCCGCGCCCGGCAGCACTGACTTCCCGACCGGCCAAACGTACAATGACTGTAGCGATGAGAACCGCCCCTTTGGAGGAACAACCATGCCTAAACACCGCATCTTCACAACCCCGTTTGCCAGCGTCTATCCGCTCTACGTGCAAAAAGCGGAACGCAAGAATCGCACGCAAGCAGAGGTAGACCAAATCATCTGCTGGCTGACCGGCTATGACCAGGCCGGCCTCCGGCAGCAACTCGAACAGCAAAGCGATTTCGAAACCTTCTTTGCCCAGGCGCCGGCCATGCATCCCAACCGCGCGCTCATCAAGGGCGTAATCTGCGGCATTCGTGTCGAAGAAATCGCAGACCCCCTGATGCAGAAAATCCGCTATCTGGACAAGCTGATTGACGAGCTTGCCAAAGGCAAATCGCTGGAGAAGATCCTGCGGCAATAGGCCGCGTCGTGGCCCACCATCGGCCCTTACCCATTCCTATCTGCGCCCTCCGCTCCTCTGCGGTAACATCACCTTCATCGTCTACCATCACCGCGCGACGGTCATCGTGCCTCGCCTATCCACCCCCGCGCATCGCAAGCTGACCCAGATTCGCGTCCCATCCGCGTTCATCCGCGTTTGTCCGCGTCCAATCCTCCCCGCCCTTCAATTGCCGCGCCGGCCGCATCCTGCTATAATACCCCCAGAGGAGCCATCTCACCCCATGTCCACGCCGATGCGTCAGCAGTATCTCGACATCAAGCGCCAGTACCCGGACACCATCCTGCTCTTCCGCCTGGGCGACTTCTACGAAACCTTCGACGACGACGCCCGTCTCGTCGCCCAGGTCTGCGATGTCGTCCTCACCTCGCGCCCCATCGGCAACGACCAGCGCGTCCCCCTCGCCGGCGTCCCCTACCACGCCCTCGACGTCTATCTCGCCAAACTCGTAACCGCCGGCTACAAAGTTGCCATCTGCGAGCAACTGACCGACACCCCCATCAAGGGCCTCGTGCC
>CAIQJD010000128.1 GCA_903872005.1 uncultured bacterium
CATCTGGGGCGGCTACGCCGCCGGCCTAGACCGCCGCTACATCGTCGAGATGCTCGACTGGCTCTACGCCCACGCCCTGCAACCGAACGGCGACTTCTTCTTTCCTGAAGAGTCGGCCGACCATCGCATAGACACGCGCGCCTATCGCCAGTTCGTCTTCCTCAAGTTCGCCGCGCTCCTCGACCATCCCATCGTTCGCGACGCGCGCGTCATGCGCCGCATGGCGCAGTACCAGGATCCCGTCACCGGCGGCTGCTTCTACTACATCGGCGAAGACCCCGACCGGCCGGCCACCCCCGACTTCTGCGCCGTCGGCGACACCGCCTTCTTCGGCGAATTCGCCCTGGCCGCCGGCTGGAAGGAAGCTGCCCTGCGCGCCGGCCGTTGGATGCTCAAAGTCGTCCAGGACAACGCCGACTCCATGGCCAAAGATGGCGTCTTCTACACCCTGGCCGACCGGCGCGGCGAGCTGATCACCGAAGTCGCCGCCGGCGAGAAGATCATCAAGACCGTCAATAACCGCGACGCCAACCAGATGGGCTGGAATCTCGGCTGCGCCATCGCCTTCCTGGCCGACCTTTACGCTGCCTTACGCGAGGGATGGGCCGGCTCTGCTGCGCCTGGGACATATCAAGAATATATCAATGCAATATTGACAGTGTGTCAATTTGAAGATACAATGCCGCTGGTCAGCTACTTCTACCCGTCCAAGTGCAAAGTTGTCTGGGGAACCGGCCGCGCCCTGGAAGTCATGCTCCGTTACGGCCTGGCGACAGAAGAGGACTTAGATCGGCTCTATCGCATCAGCAAGCGGGTATTCGTCCACACATTCCTGGGATCGCAGTTGCCGGATGGGTCCTGGCCTTGCATCCACTACCCGCTCAACGACGCCGCGCCAGAGCTGCAATTCGACTATCGGGTCCTGAAAGGACTCACCCTCTATCCCCAGACGCCCATCGCCGGCAGCGCGACCAGCTCGTACCTGCCGGCCGTCGAAGTGACCGGCGAAATACTGGGCGAGATCGGCGCCCTCGTAGAAGGGCTGACCCCGTTGCTTGACCATTTCCGCCGCGCCTGACCATCACATCAACGCCAGTTACTCGATTTCGAAGGAGAATGGAGGAACAGGAATATGCCATACGGGTACAATGGGAAAATTCTGCACGTCAATCTGACCGAGGGGAAATGCACCGTTGAGGAGCCGGGCGAGCGCTTCTTCCGCACTTACATGGGCGGCAGCGCCATGGGGACGTACTACATCCTCAAGGGGATGCCGGCCGGCGTGGACGCCCTTGCCCCGGAGAACGTCCTCACCTTCTTCATCGGCGTCACCACCGGCGCGGCCGTATCGGGCACCAGCCGCGTCTCCGCCTGCGCCAAGTCGCCGCTCACCGGCGGCATCGGCGACGCGGAAGCGGGCGGCTTCTGGCCGGTCGAGCTGAAGGCCGCCGGCTTTGAGGGCGTCGTCCTCACCGGCCGCGCCCCCAGGCCCGTCTATCTCTGGATTCACGACGGCCAGGTCGAGCTGCGCGACGCCACGCACCTGTGGGGCAAGATCACCGGCGACGCCGAAGCGCAGATTCGCGACGAGCTGGGCGACAAGAAGATCGAAGTCCTGCAAATTGGCCCGGCCGGCGAGCGCCTGTCCCGCATCGCCTGCGTCATCAACATGTCCAACCGCGCCAATGGCCGCACCGGCATGGGCGCAGTGATGGGTTCCAAGAACCTCAAGGCCATCGCCGTGCGCGGCAAGAAGCGCCCCGAAGTCAAGGACAAGACCGCCGTCGCGGAGCTGGCCAAGTGGGGTGTGGCCGCCTTCCCAACCTCCGGCGTCGCCGGCATGCGCGACCACGGCACCGCCCAGACCGTCGCCGCCCAACAAGTCGTCGGCGGTCTCCCCACCCGCAACTGGGAATCCGGCGTCTTCGAAGGCTACGAGCCAATTGACGGCGTCACCATGACCAACACCATCCTCAAAGAGAACGACACCTGCTTCGGCTGCGTCGTGCGCTGCAAGCGCGTCGTCGAAGTAAAGGATGGCCCCTTCCCCTGCGACCCGCTCTATGGCGGCCCCGAATACGAGACCTGCTCCACCATGGGTTCCTACTGCGGCGTAGACAACCTGGCCGCGGTCAGCAAGGCCAACGAGTTGTGCAACAAGTACGGCCTGGACACCATCTCGTGCGGCGCAACCATCGCCTGGGCCATGGACTGCTACGAGCGCGGCCTCATCACGAAACAAGAGACCGGCGGGATTGACCTCAAGTTCGGCAACGCCGAGGCCCTGGTCGAGCTGACCCGCCAGATCGGCGAGCGCGAAGGCTTCGGCAAGCTCCTCGGCGAAGGCTCTCGGCTCGCCGCCCAGGCGATCGGGCGCGGCACAGAAGCCCTGGTCGTCGCGGTCAAGGGCAATGAGTTCCCCGCCCACATGCCGCGCGTCAAGCGCAGCCTGGCGGTCATCTATGCGGTGAACCCCTACGGCGCGGATCACCAATCGCACGAGCACGACCCATCCTACACCCCCGGCGCTTCCGATGAGCGCATGGCCGAGATCGGCCTGCTGAATCCCCAGGCCAACGTCCAGGAGTTGAACAGCGAGAAGATTCGCCTCTCCTTCCGCACGCAGATGGTCTACAACTTCTGCAACTGTTCGACCCTGTGCCAGTTCGTCTGGGGGCCGGCGTGGCAGCTCTACAGCACCGGCCAGATCGCCCAGCTCGTCCAGGCCGTCACCGGCTGGAACATGAGTATCTTCGAGGTGATGAAAGTCGGCGAGCGCTGCATCAACCTGCAACGCGCCTTCAACGCCCGCGAAGGCTTCACC
>CAIQJD010000129.1 GCA_903872005.1 uncultured bacterium
ATTTTGGCGCCGTCCTCCCGATCTGGCGTTGGGCGCAGCCCATCAACTACGTCTCCTTCTGGATCGTCAGCCTGGGCATCCTCGGCGCCCTGATCGGCATGATCATCTGGCGGCCGGGCATGGGCAACTTCCCGGTCTTCACGACCTTCAATGTCGCCGGCCTCGGCCCGTTATGGCCCATCCTTTTCGTCACCATCGCGTGTGGCTCCATCTCCGGCTGGCACTCCCTGGTCTCCTCCTCCGGCACAGCGCGCCAGCTTGAGTCCGAAACCGACGCGCTCTATGTCGGCGGCGGCTCCATGTTCCTGGAGATGTTCTTCGCCATCATCGCCTTCCTGACGGCTACCGCAGCCACCGGCAGCCTGGAAGCCTACAAGACCGTCTTCGCCAAGGGCGCGGCCGTCGTCTTCTCCACCGGCCTCTCCGCCTTCATGAACAAGTGGGGCCTCGACTCGCTCTTGGGCCAGGGCTTCGGCGTGGCCTACGGCGGCGTCTTCCTGACCCTGATGGCCCTCACCATCATGTACCTGGTGGTGCGCTTCATGCGCGTCGCCAGCGCCGAAGCGTTGGGCGCCCGCGTCCCGCTCTTGCGGAACGTCCACGTCGGCACGATCATCGCCCTCATCCTGACCCTGGTGCTGATTTGGCTGGTGCCCTTCCTGCAAATCTGGGTCGTCTTCGGCGCCGCCAACCAGCTCATGGCTTCCCTGGCGCTCCTGCTCATCACCCTCTGGCTGATGTCCAAGGGCAAGAACTACCAGTGGACGCTATGGCCCTTCCTCTTCATGTTCGTGACCACCATCGGCGCCCTGCTCTACAAAGCCTATGAAGCGTTCTTCATCCTCCTGCCCAAGGCGTCGGCCGCCAAAGCGCCCTTGACGCCCGGGCAGGTCATCACGGCCAACGTGATCATCGGCGCGGTGGACCTGGTGTTGGTCATCGCCGCATTCATCCTGGCCTGGGATGCCTTCAAGGCGTTCCAGCGTTTTCGCGCGGAGGCCGCGGCCAAGCCGGCCCGCGCGCAGAGATAGCCCACGCGCATCTGGGGACGCGGCCGGCCGCCGCGTCCCCGACGATCTCTCGAACCTGGCAGAACTCGAACCTGGCAGAAATGGAGGCGTCACATGCCAGCTCTGCGCGTGGAGGTCTTGTCCCTGACGCCGGTGTTGTACCGGCAGTGTTCGCCCTGCCAGATGATCTACGATCAGGCCGGCATGCGCGAGGCATCACAGCATCAGCTCCTTCAGGAATACCCGTCGGACGTGCTGGACGACCACGCGCGCCTCTCCACCTGGATTCGCACCCTGCGGGAGACCTACGGCGACCAGCTCGATATCCGCATGATTGACCCGCAAAGCCTGGCCGGCATCTGGAAATCGCTCGTGCACCGGGTACGCATATACCCCACCTTCATCGTGGGGGGCCAAGAGCGATACGCCGGCTGGGATCAAGATGCGCTGCATCAAATGATCCGACGCCATCTCAGGGAGTCGTAGATGACAGACGGCAGCAAGCCATCCGACCCGGCAACGCCCCAGAACGCTCCGCCGGCCGGCGTCGGCCGGCAACTGGAGCAGCACTTGCGCGACCTCGCCCGCGCCCTGGGACAAATCATCTACGGAATGACCGTCTACGACATGGTGCGCGACTTGAACAAAGAGCGCGGCATGGTCGAGCGGCTCTTCATTCTCGCCGTCTTTGGCGATATCTTAGGCGTGCCAATCCTGCCGCCCTACTATACGCTGCGCCTGCTGCCCTATGTTGTCCCCGAAATGGAGGGCTGGCGACGCAGTATGTTGCGCGAACGTGACATCACCGATCTCTGCGACTCGGAGATCGGTTGAAATAGCTCAACGAGGAGAGTACTATGGCAGATTCCGGACAGAAAGAACAGAAAGAGAAGAAACCGGGTTTCTTGGATACAGCCAAGAGCATCTTGTACGGCATGGCCGGCCATGACATGGCCCGCTTCGCCCTCAAGACGCGCGGCAGCATGGAGCATCTCTTCATCCTGATCACCATGGGCGACCTGCTCGGCATCCCGATCCTGCCGCCCTACTACTCCCTGCGCCTGTTGCCCTACGTGGTGCCACAGATCAGTACCTGGAAACGCCGCATGCTGCGCGAACGCGACTTGACCGATGCCTTGGCGTAACGCGCGCGAGGCGATGAAACAAGGAGGTTCCCATTGTCTCTAACCAAGATCTTTGATGAGCATCCCGAACGCCGCTACATCATGTTCGGCGGCAAGGGAGGCTTGGGCAAGACCACCTTTTCGGCCGCCACGGCCTACTGGCTCGCCAAACAGGGCCACAAAGTGCTGGTCTTTTCCGTGGATCCCCAGGCGTCGCTGTCAGATATTTTCCAGCGCGACATCTTCGGCAAAGGCGCGGTTGAGATCATGCCCAACCTGTACGCCCAGGAAATTGACGCCGACCAGCGCATCAAAGCCTATCAGGACGAGATTCGCCAGAAGATCCTCGACATGTACGGCATGCCAGAGGTGCCTGAGGAAATCGAGAATTACATTCAGGCCGCCGCAGCCGAGCCGGCGATGGAAGAGAGCGCCATCTTCGACGCCGTGGTGGACATCGTCGTCAGCGGCGAATACGACTACTACATCTACGATCTTGTCCCCCTGGGCCATGCCCTCTACTACCTGAGCATGGCGAGCGTGTACGATCAATGGATTGACAAGATCACAGCCCTACGCGCCGAGATGGAAGAATACGCCCAAGCAGCCGCCGTCATGCAACGCAAAAAAGAGTCCGAAGAAGACGCCATTCTGCGCGAGCTGCAATACATCAAGGAGCGCATCAACAAGTCCTCGTCCATCCTGACCGACAAGATGCGCACGGCCTTCTTCTTTGTCGTCATCCCCGAAGAGATGATCATCCTGGACACCAAGAAGGCTTCCGTCCTCTTCGCCAAGTACGACGTGCCGCTATCCGGCTACGTCTGCAATCGCGTCATCCCGCCGGAATTGGGACAGCAAGACATCCCGCAATACCTGCGTAACCGGCTGGCGATGCAAAAAGGCCACCTGGCGACCATCGAGAAAGAACTGGGCGATGAAGTTCTGGCTTACATCCCCGAATTCGAGCGTGACATCACCGGCCTGGCGATGATTGAGAAGATGGCCGAGCAGATGTTCGGAGGGAAGTGACGATGATTCAGAAGAACACCACCCAATTCTTGACCGAACATCCCGGCATGAAGTACATCTTCTTCGGCGGCAAAGGCGGCGTGGGCAAGACGGTGATGGCCGGCACGGCCGCGCTCTGGTTCGCCGGCCAGGGCCGCAAGACACTGCTGGCCTCCACGAACCCGGTGCATAGCCTGAGCAGTCTCCTATCCCAGGACGTTTTCGGCAAGCACACGCCAGTCGCCGGCGTCCCCAACCTGATGGCCTACGAAATTGACACCAAAGACACTATCGAGAAGTCGAAGGTTGAAATCCGCGAGAAGATCGAATGGTTCCTGAAGTTCGCCGACATCAAGACCAAGGCCGATGAGTTTGTGGAATCCGCTACCATGAACCCGGCCTTCGAAGAGTCGGCCATGTTCGAGAACATGATTGATCTCATGTTCGAGAACAAATACGACGTCTACGTCTTCGACACGGCCCCAACGGCCAATGCCCGCCGGCTCCTCGGCATGTCCGATGTCTATGGCATGTGGGTCAACAAAATGGTGCAGAGCCGCGAAGAAGCCTCCAGCCTGCGCGATCTGCTGTCCTACAGCAAGAAGAAGAAAGAGAAAGACCCCCTCATGGAATACCTGCTGCGGCTCCGCACGCGCATGGCCCATGCCAAAGAGCTGCTGACAGACCCAGAGAAGACGGCCTTCTTCTTCGTCACCCTCGCCGAAGCGTTACCCATCGCCGTCATCAAACGCTTCATCCATTGGTTCGACGATTTCGGCATCCCGGTCGGCGGCGTCGTCGTCAACATGCTCATTGACAAAGCCAGCGTCCGGCCGGATAGCCCCGAGTTCGTGCGGAATCGTGTGGCGATGCAAGACGGCTACATGACCGAAATCTGGCGCGATTTCGCCGACGTGCGCGCCATCGTCCCGCTTTTCGATTGCGAAGTGCAAAGCGTAGAGATGCTCAGGCGCACCGCCGGCTACCTGTTCGATTAGCCGGCCCACACCCCATCGGCACACCACGCCACAGATTGCCCTTGCGCCAGAGCGGCAATCTGTGGAGCCTTCCAACTCTATGGAAAGAAAAATGCGTCGCCGGCCAGATCGCCGGCGACGCACTGAGGCAAGCGCACATGACCACGGCCCTGAGTTTCGACCCGACCCTGCTTCTGCTGCTCGTCGCGTTCCTCTACATTTTGGTATTCGGCGGCCTATCTCTGATGCGCCGCGAGGGCCTCTCGGTCCAATTCGCGCTGGAAGTCGTCGGCCTCACCGCGCTGCTCATGGGCGGCGCGTGGCTGCTCCACATCGCCCTGTCGCCCGTGGCGCTGCTGCTCATCCTCTACGCCGTTACGATGCGCGCCCGCGTCCTCGTAGACCTGGGCAACATCCTCGCCCAGCGCGACCGCTATGCGCCGGCTTTCCGCGTCTACGCGCTCGCCCTGCGCCTGTGGCCCGACGGAGCCTCGCGCCTGATCATCCTCGCGAACCGCGGCGCAGCTTCCCTGCGCGGCGGCGATCACGAAGGCGCCATCGCCACCCTGGAAAGCGTGCTGGACGCGCGGCTCCAGTATCACCTGGGTACCAAGTACGAAGCGGCCACCCGCTACAATCTGGCCGTAGCCTATGACCGCGCCGGCCAGCCGGCCAAGGCGACCCAACTCTTCAATCAGGCCGCGGACCTGCTGCCCGGCTCGCTCTATGCCCGCGCCGCAGAGGTCGCGCTGAAGCGCCGGCGCGAACAGGCCGCCGCTCAAGCAACCGGAACGCCCGAAGAGACGCCGCCGGCA
>CAIQJD010000130.1 GCA_903872005.1 uncultured bacterium
GCCAGGCCGCCGCGATACTTGCCGGCCCCGCCTGAATCGGCCGTCAGCCCATATTGCAGCACTTCCAGCGGCAGCTCCGACTCGATCAGCTCAATCGGCTGATTGGACTGGTTCGCGCCGGGGTTCGAGACCCCCTCGGCCCCGTCGCGATTGGGCCGGCCGCCCCACGTCCCCAGGATCGTCTCGACGTAAACGAAGGGCTTGCCGTCCTGGTACCCGCCGATGCTGGGCAGTGACGCGCCGCCCTCGCCGGCCGCCGGCACACGATCGGGAATGGCCTGGGCCAGCGCGCCCAGCAGACAGTCCAACATGCGGAAGCCGGTGATGCCACGCGCCCCGCAGGCGGCCGGCAGGGTCGGGTTCATGATCGTCCCTTCGGGGGCGATGATATGGATCGGGCGCATGTAGCCTTCGCTATTGGGCAAATCCTGCGTCGCCACGCAGCGGATCGCCAGGTAGGTGGCCGAGCGGGTGAAGGGGATGGGCGAATTGATGCCGCCCTTCACCTGTGGGCTGCTGCCGCTCCAGTCCACGCTCAACTCGTCGCCGGCGATGGTCAGCTTGACCTTGAAGAGGATCGGTTCCGGGGCCTCGCCCAGGCCGTCAATGTAGTCTGTGAACTCATAGACGCCGTCGGGCAGATCGCGGATTTCGGCCCGCATGATGCGCTCGGCATAGTCGAGCATCTCTTCCATGTAGACGCGCAGGCTCGCCGGCCCGTAGCGCCCCAACAGGTCCAGGAACGCCTTCTCGGCCGTGTTGCAGGCGGCCACCTGAGCGCGGATGTCGCCCAGGACCTTGACCGGCACGCGCACATTCTTCTGGATGATCTTGAAGAGGGTCTCATTCGGCTCGCCCCGATCATACAGCTTGAGCAGCGGGATATTCAGCCCCTCCTGATAGATCTCGGTAGAGTGGATCGAATTGCTGCCCGGCGAAATGCCGCCCACGTCCGTATGGTGCGCCAGGGCGCAGGCGAAGCCTTCCACCTGGCCGGCATAGAAGATCGGCTTGATGACGTAAATGTCGGGCAAGTGCATCCCGCCGGAGCCATAGGGGTCGTTGAGGGTGAACATATCGCCGGGGTGCATCTTGCCGGCGTATTCCCGCGTCAGGTGGCGCATGGCGTCGGGGAAGGAGCCGAGATGCAGCGGCGTCGTCAATCCCTGGGCCAACATGCGCCCCTGGCTATCGCAGAAGGCCGTGGAGAAGTCCACCGAGTCGCGCACGATGGCCGAATAGGCGCTGCGAATCAGCGTAATCGCCATCTGGTCGGCGATGGAATCGAGCGCGTTCTTGACCACCTCAAAGGTGATGGGATCCAGAGTTTGCTTGCTCATAGTCTCGCCTCATCCTTCACTTCGATGACGATGTTGCCCCACTCGTCCAGCGTGGCGATGCAGCCCGGCGGGATGACGCAGGTGGCGTCATATTCCTCGACAATGAGCGGGCCGGCCCAGGACTTGCCGGCCAATTCGCCCCGTCCGATCACTGGCGTCGTCAACAAGCCATGTTGCGGGCCGAAGTAGGACTGGCGCGGCGCGTTGCGCTGGTCGGCGCCAATGGCCGCCTTCGGATCATACGCCGGCATCCCGCTCCGCAGCGCCGCGCCGGCAACCCGCAGATTGACCACATCCACCGGCTCGTCGGCAGCGCGATGGCCGTAGACGCGCAGATGTTCCGCGCCGAAGGCATCCACCAGCGCGGCGACGTCGGCCGCGCCCAGCGCGCCGGCCGGCGCCGGCACGGTCAGCTCATACGCCTGGCCGGCATAGCGCAGGTCGGCAAAGCGCCGCAGGACGATCTCATCCGGCCCGTAGCCATCCTGAGCCAGCGCGGCGCGCGCCCCGCCCTCCAGCCGGCAATATGCCGCGTTCAGCTCTTCCAGATCAATCCGGCCGATGCGCCGCAGGTAGGTCTGCACGTACTGGTATTCGATATTGGCAAAGAGGAGGCCGAAGGCGCTGAAGAGGCCCGGCGCCGGCGGTATCAACACTCGCTTCATCTGCAAGGCCCGCGCCAGCTCGGCCGCGAAGACCGCGCCATTGCCGCCAAAGCCAACCAGGGTAAAGTCACGCGGGTCGCGCCCGCGATACGTGGAGACGGCCTTGACAGCGCGCACCATGCGCGCCCCGGCGATGACGTAGACGCCATGGGCCGCTTCCAGCAGGGGCAGGCCCATGGGGCCGGCGACGCGCTCCTGCATCACGGCGCGCGCTTTGCTGGCGTTCAGGCGCACACGCCCGCCGGCCAGATACTCCGGGTTGATATAGCCCAACGTGACCAGCGCATCGCAGATGGTCGGCTCTGTCCCGCCCTGGTCATAGCAAACCGGGCCTGGCATCGCCCCGGCGCTATGCGGCCCAATCTGCATGCGCCCGCCCTTGTCGAGCCAGACGATGCTGCCGCCGCCGGCGCCGATCTCGGATATATCAATGAACGGCAGCTTGAGACTGTAGCCGCCGCCTTTGACCAGTTGGCTGCTGATGTTGATGCCGCCGCCAACTTCGTATTCCGTCGTGCGGGTCACTTCGCCATTCTCGATGATCGAAGCCTTCGTGGTGGTGCCGCCCATATCCAGGGCGATGACGTTGGGATAGCCGGCCAGACGCGCCAGGTCGGCCGTGGCGATGACGCCGGCGGCCGGCCCAGATTCGACAATGTGCGCCGGCTCTTTCATCGCCGCCTCGGCCGTCATCACGCCGCCATTCGACTGCATGATCCGCAGCGGCGCGCCCACGCCGATGGAGCGCAGTTGCGCCAGGAGCCGGCTCACGTAGTGCCTGACGATGGGGCCGACGTAGGCGTTGATGACCGCCGTGCTGGTGCGCTCGTATTCGCGAATTTCGGGCAGGATGTCCACGGAGCAGGTGACGTACGCGTCGGGCAAGGCCGCGCGCAGCATTGCGCCGACTTCCAGCTCGTGGGTCGGGTTGGCGTAGGAGTGCAGCAGGCTGACGGCGACGGCTTCGACGCCGGCGGCGCGTATCTGCTCGATGGCCGCTTCGACCGAGGCGCGCTCCAGGGGGATACGCACTTCGCCATGCGGCCCCATGCGCTCCACCACCTCGAAGCGCCGGCGGCGCGGGGCCAGCGGCGCCGGCTTCTCATAAAACAGATCATACAGCCTGGGGATACGGATGCGGCGCAGCTCCAGGACATCGCGGAAGCCTCGGGTCGTAATCAGCGCGGTGCGCGCCCCCTTCCCTTCCAGGATCGCGTTGGTCGCCACGGTGGTGCCATGCGCGACGCCGTCCAGGGCCGCCGGCGGGACGCCCCGCTCTTGAAACAGCTCCAACAGGCCGGCGATGATGCCGCGCCCGTAGTCGTCGGTGGTGGAGAGGACTTTGCGGGTAGCGATGGAGCCATCGCTGCCCAACAAGACGATGTCCGTGAAGGTGCCCCCGATATCTACACCCACGCGGTAACGCAATAACGTATTCAATGGCAACTCCTTTAGAATAGACATCGGAAGTCTGCGGGACTTCCGATGTCTAGATTGGCCCGCCCGACGAGCGGCGGATGATCAACTGCGGTGGATAGACGATCTGCTGCAAGCCTTCGCACCGGCCGGCCAACTTCTCCAGCAACACCTCGGCAGCGCGCGCGCCGATCTCGAAGAGCGGCACATGGAAGGTCGTCAACGGCGGGTCCAGCATTTCCAGAAGCGGAATATCGTCGCCGCCGGCCAGGGCCAGGTCTTCGGGAACGCGCAGGCCAAGCTGGCGCGCCGCCTTGAGTGCGCCGATGGCCTGCAGGTCGTTGCCGGCAAAGATGGCCGTCGGTCGGTCGGCCCGCTCCAGAAAGCGCTGGCCGGCCGCGTAGCCGCCGGCGATGGTGAAAGGGGCGACTTCCATGAGCGCTTCGTCGTAGGGGAGGCCGGCTTCGGCCAGCGCCTGACGGTAGCCAGCCAACCGCCCCTGGGCGCTGGACAGGTAGAGCGGGCCGGCGATATGCCCCAGCCGGCGATGGCCCAGGGCCAGCAGGTGCCGGCAGACCAGATAGCCGCCGCGCACGTGATCGGGGATGACATAGTCGGTTTCCACGCCCAGGGCGTGGCGCAAGACCAGCACGAAGGGAATGCCGGCGGCCTGCAACAGGCGCACATCGCGCCAATCGCTCTGCACCGGCGTCAAGAGCACGCCCTCGACGCGGTTATTCTGCAACATGGTCAGGCAGCGCAACGACTGCTCCTGGGATTCGCCGGCATTGCACAGCAGCAGGCCATAGCCGGCGCGGTTGACCACCGACTCGATGCCGCGCAGCGCTTCCGTATACACCGGGTTGGCGCTATCGGCAATGATGGCGCCCAGCGCCCCGCTCTTGCCCAATACCAGGCCGCGCGCCACCAGATTGGGCGCGTAGCCAATGCGCTGCGCCGCTGCCAGAACGCGCTGCCGCGTGTCAGGGTGGACGTCGTCCTTGTTGTTGAATGCGCGTGATGCCGTTGTCACCGAGACGCCGGCTTCGCGCGCCACGTCGCGGATGGTCGCCGCCATGTCAATCTCCTGCGGGCCGTCTCGAAACGTTACCGGTAACGTTTCGATTATAGCACGGGACGCCGGCCCTGTCAAGCATATCCGCGACTGCGTAAGACCCCTTACGCGCATCTGCGCCGGCTTCCGCTATACTCCGATCAAAGATGTTCCAGACCACCCGTTGGCCTGTCTCTTGCCCGTCATGGAGGGATATCATGCCAATCGAAAAGCCGGCCCTCACGCGCCGGCAGTTCTTGCGCCTCGGCGCGCTGGGCGCGCTCGCCTGGACGGCCGCGTCTTGCGCGACGACGTCCACGCCTGGCGTCACGCCGCCGGCCAGCCTCGCCACGCCCCTGGTCACGCCCGAGCCGACGCGGGCCATAAAACTCCTGCGGAACGAGAATCGCGCCGGCTTCTACATCCGCTACTACCGCCCCTTCGCGGCCGTAGACGCCGACGCGTGGCGGCTGGACGTGGCCGGCCTGGTGGATGCGCCGCGCGCCTTCACCCTGGCCGACCTGCTGGCCTTGCCGCAGGCAACGCTGGAAGGGCGCATGAAATGCGTCGAGTGCTGGTCGGCGCGAGCGCAGTGGGCCGGCTTCACCTACGCGACGCTGGCCGAGCTGGTCAAGCCGCAGCCGGCCGCGCGCTGGCTCTATGTCGAATGCGCCGACGGCTACTGGGAGACAGTCTCCATCGAGGAGATGCAGAACGCCCGCGCCCTGTTCGTCACGCATCTGAATGGCGAGCGATTGCCTGACGAGTATGGCGCGCCGCTGCGGCTGATGCTCCTGTGGAAGTATGGCTACAAGAGCGCCAAGGCGCTGACCGCCATCCGCTTCCAAAAAGAAGCCGGCGACGGCTACTGGTCGCAGAGCGGCGCGTACACCATTGCCGGCAATATCGAAGCCGGCTGGGATCATCCCCTCGACCTGGGCGGCGACGCCCGCCGCATCAAGGGCGGCGAGATCACCGAATATTAGGCGCAGATGGCCCAGACCTCACGGCGCTCACAGGCCCGTGAGGTCTGCTGGTTTTGTCAGAATGGCGTCCCCTATGGTAACATGGAGGGATGACAGGCACGCCGCGCGCTACCATTGCTCCTCTGTATCGTTGGCGAGCCGCCGGCGACTTCGCGCTGGCGGCCCTCATCTTCGTCGCCGGCCTGGCGCTCTACCTCTCCACCCTGGCCCCCACTGTCGTCACGGTCTTCGACGATAGCCCGGAGTTCCAGCTCGTCTGCTACCTGCTCGGCGTGGCGCATCCCACCGGCTACCCGCTTTACACGCTCCTGGGCAAGCTCTTCACGCTGCTCCCCTGGGGCGACGTAGCCTACCGCATCAACCTCCTCTCTGCGCTCTGCGCCGCGCTGGGCCTGGCCTTCCTGGCGTTGCTGGTGCGCGAGCTGACCGGCCGGCGGCTGGCCGGCGCACTGGCGGCCCTGGCCCTGGCCGTCTCGCCGGTCTTCTGGTCGCAGGCTACCCTCGGCGAGGTCTATAGCCTGCATGCGCTCTTCATCCTCATCTGTCTATGGCTGCTGGCGCGTTGGGAGGGGGCCGGCGGAACGCAGCCGCGCCAGCTCCTGCTGCTGGCCGCGGCGGCCGGCCTGGCCCTGACCCACCACCGCATGAGCGCGCTCTTCGCGCCGGCCGTAGCCCTGGTCGCCTTCCTGATCTGGCGGCGCTGGCCGGCCGGCGAGAGTGGGGCGAAGCCGGCCTGGCCGCGCCTGGTCCCGCTCCTGCTGGCGCTGTGCCTGCCCTTGCTGCTCTATCTCTACATCCCCCTGATCGGCGCGCGCGTCGGTTCCCTGGACGAGACCTATCGCAATACCCTACCCGGCTTTCTGGGCCACGTCCTGGCCCTCTCCTACGGCGCGTTCATTAGCGGCAATCCCTTCGGGGAGACGCGCAATCTGGCGTTCTATGCAGGATTGTGGGGCGAACAATTTGGGATCGCCGGCGGGCTGCTGGGACTGGCCGGCCTCCTCTGGCCGGCGCGCCGCCGGCGCATGCAACTGGCGCTGCTCCTCTCGGCCGGCATCAATATTGGCTTCGCCCTGCTCTACCGCGTCGCCGACATCGAAGTATTTCTGTTGCCGGCCTTCATCCTTTGGGCCATCGGAATCGGGCTGGCGCTGGGCCAGCTCCTCAATGTCGGCCGGCGCGCCGGCTGGCTGCGCCCCATCGTGATCCTCCTGAGCCTGAGCTTCGCCATCCAGCCGGCGCTGATCGCCGACGCCAACTGGCCGACGGCCGATCGCTCGCGCGTCTGGTCTGTGCATGACGCCGCCCTGGACGCCCTGGGACAACCCTTGCCCCAGAACGCGACGATCATCGGCATCCTGGGCGAGATGACCGTGCTGCGCTACTTCCAGCGCACGGAGGGCGTGCGGCCGGATATCCAGACCATCGCCGCCAACCCCGAAGACGCCCGCATGACAGCCCTGACGCGCATCGTGGCGCAGGATGGCGCGGCTTACCTGACCCGCCGGCTCCCCGGCGCGGAGAGCCGCTTTCGCCTGGAGGCCGCCGGCCCGCTCATCCGCGTCTCGTCCAAGATCCCGCCGGCCAGCGCCGACGCCTGCCCTGCCGGCGAGATCGTCGCCGGCCTCTGCCTGCGCGGCTTTTCGGCCGAGACCCTGGCGCGACACGCCTCGAACGTGCTGCGGGTGCATCTGGATTGGCAGGCGACGCGCGCCGGCCTCCCAGACGTGCGCTTCTCGGCGCGCCTCGTCCGGCCCGGCGGCCGCGTCCTGGCTCAAGAGGACAGCCGGCCAGCCCATGAGACCTATCCCACCCATGGGTGGCAAGCCGGCGAGACGGTGGCCGATGTCCTGGACGTGACCATTCCGCCCGGGGCGCCGGCCGGGAATTGCGACCTGATCCTGGTGGCCTATGCGCCGGCCGATGGGCGCGAGCTGGGGCGCGCCACGCTGGGGCCGGTGGCCCTGGCCGGCGCGACCGGCCGGCCGGCGGCCGACGAGCTGCAAATTGCCGCCCAGGATGGCCGCGCCTGGGGCGGCCGGCTGACCTTGCTGGGCTATATGCCGGTCCAAGGGAGCTATGCGCCGGGCGCGACGATCCCGGTCGAGCTATTGTGGCAGGCGCGCCGGCCGTTGGAGGCCGGCTGGTCGCTGCGCCTGTGGCTGGAACGCGACGGTGTCAGCGCCGGCGCGACGCCCCTCGACC
>CAIQJD010000131.1 GCA_903872005.1 uncultured bacterium
AGCGCCGGCTGCGCGCCAGCGCGGCCCGCAGTGGCCGCCAATCCAGCAGCGCCGGCAAGAGGACTTGTGTCAGTCCGACGGCCGCCAGCAGGCACAGCGCCGGGTGCAGCCCGACGATGAGCCGGCGTTGCAGGTTGAAGGGGAGATAGATCAGGAGCAGGTCAACCAGCGCCCAGCCGGCCAGGAGGAGCCAGTCATCGCCGGCGCGGCGGACGACGCGCCAGATGCCGGCCAGGGCCAGCCCGCCCAGGAAGGCCAGGCTGATGATCCAGTGCAGCGGATGAGGCGAGAAGCCGGGGTTTTGTTGCGCCCAGGCGCGGAAGGCCGGGATGGCCGTGAAGACCCAGGCGTTATAGGCCAGGCCAGGCGCGGAGAGGCCGGCGACGATCAGGCCGGCCGCCAGGGCGCGGCGCGGCAGGCGGCGCCGGCGCAGGGTCAGCGCCAGGATGTGCGCGCCGATGGCCGACCAGACCACGGCGATGTCGAAGGGGACGAGGAAGACCAGCAGCAGCGTCGCCGCGCCGGCGGCGATGGCCCAGCGCCAGGCTCGGAGGGAATGAACCGCAGAGGCGCAGAGGGCGCGGAGAGGACGACGCCCACAAGGGGCTAGGCTACGGGCGTCTTCCTGGCCGGCGCGCAGGTAGCAGAGGAGCGCCAGGAGCAGCAGCGCCACGGAGAAGGCGATGTGCGGGAAGCCGTAGATCACCGGCAGGGTGTACGCTTCGGGCACCCAAAAGTCAATCGGGATGTCGCCCAGCCATTTGTCGCCGGCGATGGCGATGATCAGCCAGCCCAGCCCGCTGGAGAGGCCGGTCAGGAGGTAGGCCAGCCGGCGGATAGGGCGATGCGGCGTGAAGTGGGCGAAGAAGGCATAAGCGGCCAGGAGCAGCGCCAGGCCGGCGGCCAGCCGCGCCAGGTGATAGGTCGTCAGATGGGGCAGGCCCAAGAGCCGGCTCAACTTGCCCAGGAGCAGATAGAGCGGATGAATCAGCGCGCGCTGGTGATCCTCGGAAGTGAAGGGGAGATGCAGCAGCCATGCGCCGCCGGCGCCCTGGCGCATCTCGGCCAGGTAGGTGTAGATGTCGCCGACGTCGTAGACCAGGCCGCCGAAACGCAGCGCCGGCGTCCCTTGCAGCGCCACGCCCAGATAGGGCGCGCTGGCAAGGCCGAGGATCAGCAGCGCCCAGGCTATGGCCCAGCGCCATTCTGCGCCGGAGACCGCCCCGCGCCGGCGTGCGCTCATGGGACGCTGGCTCCTGCGCCGAGGGGATAGATGGTCACACTGCCGCGCTGATAGGCCGTCGGCCGGCTCGCCAGGCTTTCCAGGAAGGCCGGCGCGGCCTGCGCCCGCTCGTAGGGGCCGATGTAGAGCCAGCCGACGTCGGGCCGGTTCAAAAGATCGCTCCCCTGGCCGGCGAAGAGGGCGCGCACCGCAGCCTCCTTGCGTTTGGCATCCAACGTTTCCATCGGGTGGCCGTAGTAGACCGGCTGATTCGTGCGGCCGGGGATGAAGGCGCTGCTGCGGGGCAGGGCGATGACCGCGCCGGCGGCCGGCTGTTGCGCCAACCAGGCCAGGGCCGGCGGCTCATCGGGCAGCAGGTAGAGCTGCGGGTCGCCCCGCGCGGCCGCCGCCAGTCCCAGCGCCAGCAGGAAGAGGTTGCCGATGGCCGCGCCGGCGATCAGCCACGCGCCGGCGCGCCGCAATGGGCGCGTCCCCCAACCGCGCGCCGCCAGGAGCGCCAGGGGGATCTGCGCGCCCATGATGAGCCGGCGCTGCAGGTTGCTCGGCGCATAGGCCAGGGCCAGATTGAGGACCGCCCAGGCGAAGAGGAAGAGGCCGGCGGCGTCGCGCCGGCGGAGCGCCTGCCAGGCGCCCCAGGCGGCCAACGGGAGGAGCGGCGCGAAGGTGAGGAGATAGTCCCACACGGGCGGCGAGAGATTGATGTCCTGGGCCGACATGGCGCGCAGGGCCGGGTTGCCGATCAGGGCCAGCCATTGCGGGAGGGTCAGCGCCAGCGCCGGCAGTGCGGCAATCGCGCCGCGCTGCAGCTCTCGGCGCGGCAGGCGCCCCGTCCGCTGCCAGCGCAGCGCCAGGAGGAGGCCGGCGAGGAGGGCGACCAGGATGAACAGGAACGCCTGGGTCAGGGCGATCAGCGCGGCGGCCAGAGCCGCGCCGGCCGTGCGCCGCCAGCCAAGCCGCGTTGCGGCCGGCGCATCCAGCGGGAGAAAGAGCAGGGTCAACAGGCTGACGAGGGCAGCCAGCGCCAGGGGGAAGTGCGGGTTGGTGTACAGGGTATAGAAGGCGATGGCTTCGGGAACGAGCAGGTCGGCGGTCAGATGGCCCAGGGGCGCGCTGAGCCAGCCCAGCCCAGAGGAGAGGAAGAGGAGCAGCCAGGCCAGCCGGCGCGAGGCCGGCGCCAGGAGCGCGATCAAGGCCCAGGCCGCGCCCATGAAGAGCAGGCCATTGATCAGGCGCGCCAGATGATACATGAGCGGGAGAGATAGGCCCAGCCGGCCGGCAATCTGCCCCAGGCCGAGGTAGTAGAAGTACAGAAAAGCGCCCTGATGCGGCTCACTGGTGAAGGAGAGGCGGAAGAGCCACGCGCCGGCCGCGCCCTGGGCCAGCTTCGCCAGATAGGTCTGCCCATCCAACGGGTTGGCGAGGAGGCCGCCGAAAGCCCCGCCGGCCGGCGTCAGCGCCCAGGCGAGCAGATAAGGGAAGGTCGTCAGGGCGCTGATGACGCCGGCCCAGGCCAGCAGCCAGCGCCGGTCGGCGCGCCAAGCGGCCCGCAGAGAGAAGGCGGCAGATTGCTCCGCATCGGTCTCGGCGCTCATCCATCCTCCCTCGTCGCCGGCGCTTGCCCGACGACCACGCGCCCATTATACCGCAAGCCGGCCGGCTTGGGAAACGCACGCTTGTCCATGCCGAAAAAGATTTGACAGCCGCGTCGGCTTGTGGTATTATGAATGTGATGTAGAATCGTAACTATGCGCGTAAGGGTAGTTTCGGTCCACCGACCCGTCAGGGCCAGGATCCAGGCCCAGGCGGGCTTTTTGTTGGCCGAGAATAGCGAGTCTGTGGCAAGGGAGCCGGCGCTTTTGCGCCGAATCCCCTGAAATACGGTCTAAGAAGACCGAAATGCTGTAGCGACAAGGAGGTATCACAGGGTTATGAGTGACCGCATCATTGGGACGGTGAAATGGTTCAATACCGCGAAAGGCTATGGATTCATTGAGCGAGAGGGCGGCGCGGATGTCTTCGTGCATTACTCCGCCATCCAGGCCGAGGGTTTCCGTGATCTGGAAGCCGGTCAGAAAGTTGAATTCAGCGTCGAGGAAAGCCCCAAAGGGCCGCATGCCTTAGACGTCGCCCGAGTGTAATCAGCGCCGGGCAGCCTTTTGATCCCCTGTGGGAGATCGTCCTAACTGAATAGCATCACCTTTCTCCGCAGGCTCATTCTGCGGAGATTTTTTCACCCTTCAGCCAGCGCCTCCAACAGCTCGCTCCCGTAATTCTCCAGTTGTGACTCGCCCAGGGTATCCAAGGCCCGCAATTGTTCCAGGGTAGCCGGCCGGCGGCGGGCCAGCTCCATCAGGATGCCATTGGACACCAGGACATCCGGCTCCACGTCGCGCAGCGCGGCGCGCGCTTTGCGCCAGCGGCGCAGCCGCTCGTAGCGCTCTAAGAGCGCCGGATCGGGGCGTTCGTCCGACATCGGCCGGTCGCTCACGCGTTGGGGACGCCGCGCGCCGGCGGCAATCGCGCGCAACAGCCCATCGCCCCAGGCGCGCGCCTGAGACGCGTTCAGCCCTGGCGTCCCTTCCAGATCGCGCATGGCGCTGGGGCGGTTCGCGGCCAGGGCGGTCAGCGCCTGGTCGGAGAGGACTTTGAAGGGCGGCCGATCCAGCCGGCTGGCCTGGGTTTCGCGCCAGGATGCCAGGGCCATCAGCGCGCCGCGGCCGGC
>CAIQJD010000132.1 GCA_903872005.1 uncultured bacterium
CTGGTCTGCAACGCCGGCGGCCCGCCGCCGGGCAATTTCCGCGACTTCCCCAACGATGCCGCCTGGGAGCAGGCTTTCCAGCAAAACTTGATGAGCGTGGTGCGTCTGGCCCGTCAGGTGATCCCCTCCATGCAGCAACGCCAATGGGGGCGCATCATCACCGTCACGTCCATCGCGGCCAAAGAGCCGCTGCCGGGCCTGATCCTGTCCAATGTGATGCGCGCCGGCGTCGCCGGTCTGGTCAAGAGCCTGGCGACGGAGCTGGCCCCCGACGGCATCCTGGTGACCAATATTCTGCCCAACCTGGTGCTGACCGACCGCATCCGCAGCCTGATGCAGCACAACGCCGAAAAAGCCGGCGCCAGCGCCGAAGAGATGTTAGCAGAAGCCGCGCGCCACATCCCCGTAGGCCGCATCGCCACGCCAGAAGAGTTCGCTCAGATGGCAGTCTTCCTGGCTTCCGAACGCGCCAGCTACCTCACCGGCGTCTCGATCTCAATTGACGGCGGGGCGATGAAGTCGTTGATGTAGGGCCGCAGGAGAGTGCGATGGCGATCACGATCAAAGCGGCCGGCCACTTGCGGCTCCGCATGCCGGCCGAGCAGGCAGAAGTACGCCTGGATGACGCGGCCGTCGGCGACGTCGCCGCAGCCGTCACTCGCCTGGGCATAGCGCTGGAAAAAATCGGCTTCGCCCGGGTCAATGGGCAGACGGCAAACCTCGACCACCCCTTGACGGACGGCGATTGCGTCGAGTTGTTCCCGCGGATCGGAGGCGGATGAACCCCGATTCCGCGTCATCCTACCCACCGCTGACGCCCCCGGAGCGCCGGCGCCGGCTGCGGCTCCCCTCCATCCCGCGCCGCTACGCCATCTTCCTGGTCGTCTCGCTGGCCATGGGCGTGATGGGCTTCCAACGCATGGGGCTTTCGGCCGTTGCCGGCGCGTTGATGTCGCAATTCGGCCTCGACGCCAGCCAGCTCGGCGCGCTCGGCTCCAGCTACTTCTGGGTCTATGGGATGATGCAATTTCCCGCCGGCATCATCATTGACCGCTGGGGCGCGCGCCTGATCATGCCCCTCCTGTTCGGCGTGGCGACCATCGGGGGCTTCATCTTTGCCCTCGCGCCCAGCTTCGGCTGGCTGATCGCCGGCCGCACGCTGGTGGGACTGGGCGTCTCGGTCATTTTCATCGGCAGCCTCAAGCTGCTGGCGGCCTGGTTCCCCACCAAAGACCTGGCCCTCTGGAACGGGCTGTTCCTGGCCCTGGGCGATCTGGCCGTGCTGGCAACCGGCCGGCCGCTGGTAGAACTCTCCCACCGCATCGGCTGGTCGGGCGCTTTCCTCATTGTCGCCGGCGTCACCGGCGTGATCATGCTCCTGCTCTGGCTGGTCGTGCGCGATGAGCCGGCGCGCGAGTGGGAACGCGGACTGAAACTCCCTTCGGGGGGGGCGGCCGTCAGTCGGGCCGAACTGTTGGAGGTCCTGCGCTCGCCCATCGTCTGGGTTATGGGCCTGGGCATCTTCTTCACCGCGGGCACGCAGGCGTCCATCCAGGCCACCTGGGCCGGCCCCTATCTGACCGATATCTACGCCCTGGCGCCGGCGGTCATGGGCAACCTCCTCACCCTGATCCCCTTCGGGCGCATGACCGGCAACCTGGCGCACGGCTGGATTTCCGACCGCCTCTTCCATTCGCGCGCCACCTCCGTCACCCTGGGATTGGGCCTCTTCGCCGCCTGCTGGGCGCCCCTGGCTTTCCGCACGGACGGCCTCAGCGTCGGCGCGCTGGCATCCATCTATTACGGCGGCTTCGGCTTTTCCTATGTCACCCTGCTGCTCCTCTTCCCCATCTTGCGCCAGCGTTTCTCCGGCCGTGTGGCCGCCACAGCCAACGGCATCGTCAATTCCGGCTCCATCTTCGGCATCGCCATCCTGCAACAGGTCTTTGGGCAGCTCGTCAACCAGTATGCCCCGACGGCCGGCCATTATCCCATCGCTTCCTACCGCCTGATGTTCAGCGTGGGGTTGGGGTTGACCACGCTGGGTTGGCTCATCACCAGCATCAGCGCCTGGTGGGCCAGCAAGCCGCCGGCGACGCGCTGACCCTGGCGTCGGAATCGCCGCCGGCCGCGCCCCACTCCCTCCCGACGCGCACGCCCCGCCGATGCAATCATCGGCGGGGCGTATTCCATTCAGCCTATCATTTTGTCAGCCGCTCAGCGTCGCTACGCCGCCGGCGTCCGCCGCTCCAACAGCTCGCGGCCCCAGATCCACAGCGCGCCCAGGCCCATCAAGACGACGACGAAGCCCACCAGCCAGCCGGCGCACGGGATCGCCGTCACCAGGACGTAGATCAGCACACCGACGAAGAGGGGGACCAGCTTGTCCCAAACCGCCGGCAACTTGGCCCACGAGAAGATCAGCCGGCCGGCCAGATAGCTGATGGCGATGGGGGCCACATAGGTGACCACGAGGCCAAAGACCACGCCGAGCGTCATGGCGGCCAGACTCCCCAGGCCAACAATCGTGCCCACCAGACCGCCCAGGGTGATGGCGCCGAAGAGCAGGGCCAGCAGCAACGTGACCAGGAAGATCACGACGAAGCCGGCGAAGACCGCGATCATGGCAACGAAGCCCCAACCGAGGCTGGGCAGCGGCTTCTGCTGCACGTTGTCCATCAGGCGCCTGGTCCACAGCGGGAAGACGAAGGCCAAGAGCAGCCCGACCAGGAACAGGACGATCATGCGCCGCACGCGATCCCACAGCCACCAGAGGACGGCCATGCCGGCCGAGACTGGCGCGGCGCGCCCGACTTCAATGCCTGTCTTGGCATCGCTCTTGTTCACGGGCGGGTCGTGGCGCGTGACCTTGCCGGCGACGCCTTCCGCAGTGGGAATATCCGCGCGCGACGTATATTCCAAGTTGCCGCCGACTTTCGCGCCGGGGGCCAAATGCAGATCGTTAGCCACCGTCGGAACCGGCGGCAAATTGGGAATGAAGGAAGTGGGCGAAACCGGGCTGGCATCCTGAGAATCGCTCATGTAGACGCGCAGATCGCCGCCGACCTTGCCGCGCAGCTCAAAGCCGTTGCCGGCCACCCAGCCGCTCCGCGTCACGTCGCCGGCCGCCAGCGCCTGACTGCCGGCGAAGACCAGGTCGCGACCAATGACGCTGCCGGCTTTCGTCTCCAGGCTATAGCCGGCCGAGAGCAGGTCGCCGCCGATGCGCGCCTTCTCGCCCAGGGTGACCGCCGCGCCGGCGACGCGCGCCGTCCCCTTCACGACGCCATTGATGATGATGCTTTGGCCGGCGGCCAACAGAGTACCTTCCACCGTGCCATTGATCGTGATGGTGCTCCCAACGGCGACCACATCGCCCTTGACCACGCCATCCAACGTGAAGTTCGTCGCGCCGACATAAAGGTCGTCGTTGACGACTTCATTGGCGCCGATGACGACATTCTCGCCCTCACGAGGGTCCATGGCCAGGGCCGCCGGCGTTACCAACAAGATCAACAAGACTGCCAGGGCAGCCACACTGATGAGTTTCTTCCACAGCTTGGGTTTCATGATGACAGCTCCTCTCCTCTCGCTCTCTCGATACGCAGTGTCACACACGCGAAGCTGATGCTTCCGGCGGATTGACCACATCCGCACATCACATACTACGTATCAGCCGGCCGGAGGTTGCGCGATTGGGCCGCGCGGCAAGCCTCTTCGACCAGGCCGGCCTGCCGCTCCCAGCTCCATGCCGCCGGCGCGCGCGCC
>CAIQJD010000133.1 GCA_903872005.1 uncultured bacterium
CCGGCGTGCGCGGGAAGACTTGAAACTCCCAGGCCACCGGCACGGTCTCGGAATAGGTCGCCATGATGTTGTAGGTGCCGACGGCCGGCCCGCCCTGCGTCGCGCCGTCAATGCTGTCGGGATAGAGGCCGTTGTGTTTCAGCCCGATGCCCTGTTCCACGGCGTAGGGGACGTAGACGCCGCGCTCCGAGACCGACTCGAAGTTGTTGGAATATTGCAGGAAGAGCGGCACACCCGGCAGCGCGTCGCGATAGAAGTCCATGATCGTCTTGACGACTTCGATCCAGGAGTACAGCCCCTTTTCGGGGGCCTGGGTGTCCGAGGTGAGGCCGGCTTCGGCGTAAGACCATTTCAGGGCCGCCTTGTTGACCGGCGTCGTCTCGCCGTAGATGCCGACGCTGATTTCGACCCAGGCAATGCGCGGGTCGTCGCCGTAGCGCTTGCCGAGTTCCGTGATCATGTGCTGCAAGGCGTCCTGATAGCCGGGGTCCCAGTAGCGCGGCAGCGGCAGGTCGGCGCGCTGCTGCTTGATCAGCAGGCCCTGGTTGCTGTCGGGGGCGTCGGCCCAGGCTTGCGCGATGGCCGGCTCCAGGGGCATGCTGAACGCGCCGGCCGCGGACACGGTGGCCGCGCCGGCCAGCCGCACATCGCGATCCGCGTCAGTCATCTGCCCGTTGGCCCCGCGGATCGTCCATAGCTCGGCGCCGCCCGGGCTGAGCCAGGTGGCGCCGGCCGCTTCCCAGGGGCGCGTCACGGCGTAGGCTTCGATGGGCAGCGGCGTCTTGTCCGCGCCGGCGTCGGTCACGACCAGCAGCAGTGTCGCCGAGACGATCTTCGCGCCGGCCGGCAGGCCGGTCAAGGGGAACTGGATCAGGATATTGGCCTGGCCGGCGCCGCCCAGTCCCAGGGTCGGCTCTTTGCCGTGCGCCGTCTTGGGGTTGGCCGCGTCGATCCAGGTATCGGAGCAGCCGGCGTAGCCGCCGCTCCCCTGCTGGAAGCGATATTCCTGGGTCGCGCCGCCGGCGGCCGGCCGGGCGACGACCAGCAGCGTCGGGCGCTGCTCTGGGCGCGGCGCTTCGCAGGCTGCCAGGGCGACCCGCCGCTCGATCACATAGCCGAGCATCGGGTAGTCGTCCAGGATCCATGGCGGCGCAGAGGTGCTATCCAGGCCGTCATAGGCATTGACGCCCAGGCCGACGCGCTTGCCGTTGGGGGCAGCGCGCGTGCCGGCCTCTCCGTCCAGCCAGCGATCTACCACGCTCCAATCGAGCTTGCCCCGTTCGGCGTTGACCTGCCGCCAGGTGAAGGCGTTGTGGCCGGCCTTGATCCAGGGGTTGGCCTTGCCTTCGCCGGCCGCGGCGTTGCGGTTCCAGTCGAGCATGGCGTAGATGCCGGCCGGGATGGCGGCCTGGCGCGCGACGCGCGTGGCGGCGACGACGGCCGGGTCGAGGCGCGTGGCGGTGGGGCTGATGGTCGGCGTCGGGGTCGGGGCGGCCGGCGTTGGCGATGGCAAGAGCGAGATGGTGGTCGGTGTGGCGGGCAAGGGCGTTGGCGTCTCGGCCGGCCGGGGGCCGGCGCAGGCGACGAAGAGCAATAGTAAGGAAACGGAGAGCGCGCAGGCGATAGCCGGCATAAAACACCGCCGCACTCTCTCTCGGCGCGCAAGGGTGGAGGGCGTCATAGTATCCCTTTATGATGAAATGCCGCACGTGGGCGGCTGAGGGGATTATACCCGCCCCTCCGGCGTTTGTCAAAGCGCATCGCGCCGGGGTCGCCAGAAAAGAAGCACCCGCAGGTTTTCTAACCCGCGGGTGCTTCTGTGTTGAGTAGACGCTAGGCCGCGGTTTCGCCGGCCAGTTCCAGGACATGAGCGTAGAGGGCATCGTCAATATAGAAGCCGGCCGCCTGTCGCAAAGCATCCAGATGGGGACGCACTGGCTTGGTCAGACCGTGCGCTTGCGCTTCCAGAAGAATGCCGACGACGCCAACCACGCGCAGGCCTAGCCGTTGGGCAGCGCGCCGGCATTCAGTTCTTGCCATACAGCCTCGGCAATGGTCAATTGACCGAAGAGCTGCTTCAGGACGTCGAATTGCCCGATGGCGGCGAGATTCGTCAGCGGTGAGGTGTTGCTGACGACGATCATCGCAGGCCCAAGCCGCGCAGCGCGTCCAAGTCTTCGTCAAGGTCGGCGGCGTCGTAGTGGGGCGCGATGCGGCGAGAGGCGAGTAATTGGCGGAACTCCCACAGGGCCATGCCGGCCAACTCGCGCGCCTTGCCGAAGGAAAGACGTCCCTGGGCATACAGATGTATCGCCAGCTCCACCTTCAATTCCGTAGGCGTCATGCGGGCGGAGTCCAGCACGTCTTGAGAAACCTCTAACACTTGCATCGCGCTCATTCTGGCGTTCCTTTCAGCCGCATCGAACTATATCTATTATAGTGAGATTTCCCGCCGGCGACAAGCGCGCCTCGACATTGCCTGGCAACACCGAACCACCCGCAGGTTTCCTAACCTGCGGGTGGTTCGGCGCGGCGCTACTTCTGGCGCAGGATGTGCGCCACTTCTTCTTTCACTTTGCCGGGGAGCGGCGCCGGCCGGTGGCTTTCGATGATGCTCACGGTCTTGTCGCGCAGGCGTTGGCCCAGGCGCTTCCCGCCGCCGGCCTGCCAGTCCTCAATGCGCTGCCGGCTCCACAGGCCGGGCTGGCGCATCTCGCGGAAGTGCTTGAGGGTATGCTCGGCGGTCAGGAAGTCGCCGCCGGGGCCGACTGCATCAATCACTTCCAGGGCCAACGACTCGGCGTCTACCGGCACGCCGGCCATGAAGGCGCGCCCCTGGCCGATGATCTCGTCGCTGAAGACCAGCATCTCCGGCGAGGTGGTCATGCCGGCCTCCAGATAGCCCACGTCATGCACCAGGTTGTGGCCGTCCAGCAGGGCAATCAGGATCGAGAAGGTGGCGTCCGACGCGGCCTGCTCATCCATGGCGCAACTATCGGAGTGGCCGGCGTAGCCCCAGGTGGGCAGCCCGTAATGCCGGCCCATGGCGATGACGGAGACGCGGGCGAGCTGGAACTCCGGCGCGCCGTAGACGCAGATGGAGGTCTTCATGTCCATGTGGTGCAGGCCGCAGCCGTAGACGAAGGGCGCGCCGGGCCGCTTGAGCTGGTGCATCACCAGGCTGGAAAGGACTTCGGCGTTGCCCAGGGCCAGGCCGCCAGCGATCCGCACCGGCGCCGTGCCGCCCATCATCGGGGCCGGCGAATGGACGATGGGGAGCGCGTTCTCGGCCATGTAGAGCA
The DNA here is from genome assembly GCA_903872005.1 of uncultured bacterium. The sequence goes on from CAIQJD010000133.1 coordinate 3,303, forward strand.
GCTTGCTGGTGGCCGTGTCGGAATGTTTCAGCGGCGTGGTCGGCTCGGAATAGAGGAGCAGGGTGGGATTGAGGCGCAGGGCGTCCATGCCGCCGGCGGCCGCGGCCGCCATGCCGGCGATGGCCTGACAATCGGCGCGGTCGTCGCAGACGAAGACGATGGGCTTGACGGTATGCTCCAGCATCAGGGCGAACTGCTGCCGGTAGTGGTTCGACAGTTTCAGGTCGGAGGGGATACCCATGGACATGCAGAATTGCAGCTCCGGCAGGGCGTCCACCACATGGATGCAGTCCACCACATCGGCCGAGGTGAAGGGGCGCCACTGGCCGTTGCGCGGGTCGAGATAGTTGGGGCAATCGGAGCCGGAGCCGAAGTTGACCTGCCGGCCTTCCAGGGCCGCCCCGACCTGATTGCTGCCGCGCCGGCACAGAGCGATGCGCGAGGGAGCCTGTTTGAGCGCCCATTCCACCAGGCCGGCCGGGAAGCGCACCAGGTTCCCGTCGCTGATGATGGCGTCGCTCTGGCGCAGCAGAGCCAGCGCCTCCTGGTTGTAGACGCGCACGCCGGTGCGGCGCAGGATTTCCAGCGAGGCGCGGTGGATCGTCTCGCATTGCGATGGACTCAGCATCCCGAATTGCGGGATGGCGACCGGACTCACCATATTCTTAACCCTCTCCTTCAGATTCGTCAGATATATCTGCTTGTCAACAAACGGGAAGCCCGCGCTCATACGCGCAGGGTCTTCCGCATGGGTTGCACTTCCAGCCCATGGCCATCGAAACTCCATCCGCTGCGCCGGCCGGTGGACTTCTTGTAGCCCAGCGCCAGATAGAACGGCGTCGCGTACAGGGTGGCCGCCACGCGGATCAGCCGCACGCCCTGGCGGACAGACTCCTCCTCAAAACAGGCGACCAGTCGCCGGCCGATCCCCTGCCGATGCCGGTCGCCGCGCACGAAGAGGCTGGCCAGGCGCTCGCGCCGGCCGCGCAACACGCCCACGATCTCGCCGGCGTCTTCCGCGACATAGACCAACGGCGCGCCGATGACCGCCCGCAGCGCTGCCTGATGCGTCGGCTCCGGCGATCTGGCGTGCTGGAATGGCCCCAGGAACGGCCGGCGCTCGTCGGGCGGCAAGAACGCCAGGTTGAAGGCGCTGTACGTATCGGCAATGAGGATGCCGACGCCGGCGGCATCGCTCTCGCCATACGGTCGGATTGTCAGCGTCATGGATACCCCCCTGCATCTTCCTGGCGGTGGAAGACCTCACAGGTCTCCAAGACCTGTGAGGTCTTCCAATTCCAGCTCGGCCAGCTTGCGCGGTGTGGGAACGCCCTGGTCGTCCCATTGCATGGCGGCGTAGAAGTCGCGCACCAGCGGCTGGATGTTCACGGTCATGCCCTGGGTGGGGCCGGCGTCGGGGACGCGCTCCTCGGTGAAGCGGTCGGGCAGGTCGTCGTCGGCGCGGCCGGCGCCCAGGCGCAAGTTGAGCAGCTTCTCCAGGGTCACGATGCGCTCGCCGGCCGTCGCCAGCTCTGCGGCGCTCAGCCCTTCCCAGCCGGCCACGGCCGCCGTCAGGGCCGCCTCGCGCTCCAGGGTGAAGTCGTTGACCACGGAGAGGGCCGGCACCTTGCACAGCCCCAGCGCGTCAATGGCCGCCGAGACGAGCATGCTGCGCCGCACCAGCCGGCCTTTGCCTTCCACCAGCAGCCGGTTCACCGCGCGTTCGTCGCCGAACCAGGCGCGGCCCTCTTCGGGCGACAGGCGATACTCCGCCACCGGGTAGACGCTGGTGAAGTCCCCGCCGCGCGTCGAGACGGCGTAGCCCAGGGCCGTGCCCAGGCCGCCGCGCGGGTCATAGCCGGTCAGCTCCATCCCCTTGCTGTGCAGGGCATACGCCTCGGCCCCGCGCCCGATGATCTGCGCGGCGCGGCGCGTCCCTTCGGCCAGCACGTCCCCCAGGCCCTCGCGGCCGGCGATGCGCCGCATCATGGTCGCCATCGCGGCCACGTTGCCCCAGGTCAGCTCGACGCCGGCGGTATCGGCCAGGGTGAGGATGCCCCGCTCGAAGAGTTCCATGCCGAAGGCCAGCACGCCGGCTGTCGAGATCGAATCCAGCCCCAGGTCGCCGGTCAGATTGTACAGGTACAGCACCGCCTCCGGGTCATCCACGCCGCATTTGGAGCCGAGGCCCATGATCGGCTCGATGTCGGGGCGCTCGCCGCGCACGCCGGCATACGGCCCGTCGTGAATCTCGATCTCGGCCTTGCAATGCACCGGGCATTTGTGGCAGGTGCGGGCGCGGGTCACATACGGCATCAGGCGCTCGCCGTCAATCTGCGCCGCGCCGGCGAAATGGGTCTGGCGATAGTTGTGCGTTGCCAGGATGCCCGACTCGTTGGCCCAGTTGACGAAGGCGCTGTTGCTGTAGCGCGAGTAAGTGGCGTAGCGTGGCGCGGCGCGGATGCCTTCGGCGTAGGCGCGGATGGCGGCGCGCTGGGCCGGCGCTTCGGCGCGCGGGCCGTGCCCGCCGGCTTCGATGACGATGGCTTTGAGGTTCTTCGATCCCATCACCGCGCCCAGGCCGGTGCGGCCGGCGGCGTGGCGCGAATCGGTCAGGATGCAGGCATAGCGCACCTGGTTCTCGCCGGCCGGCCCGATGAGCATGATCCGGCGCGTCGGACTGGCGCCCAGCGCCGTCGCCGTCGGGCGCGTCTCCTGGCCCCACAAGTCGCCGGCCGGCCGCAACTCGACCGCCCCGTCCGGGCCGAGCCACAGGCAGCTCGGCTCGGCGGCGCGGCCCAGGAGGACGAGGCTCTGGACGCCGGCGGCCCGCAGCGCCGCGCCGGCGTGGCCGCCCACGTTGGAGCTGCCCAGCAGGCCGGTGAGGGGCGAGCGCGCGCCGGCATGCAGCCGCGAGGACGAGGGCGCGTCGGCGCCGGTGAGGAGGCCGCCACTGAAGATGAGCGGGTTGGCCGGCCCCAGGGGGTCGGTCTCGGCGTCCACGTAGCGCGCCAGGAGCCAGGCGTTCAGGCCGCGCCCGCCCAGGAAGCGGCGCGTGATGTCGGCCGGCAGGGCGCTGCGTTCGCTGCGGCCGGTGGTCAGGTCAATGGTCAGCAGGTCGCCGATGAAATCGTCTTGCACGTCAATGCTTTCTCTCGCGCGCCTCGGCCGCGGCCAGGATCTCGGCGATGCGCTCGGCCGCGCCGGCCGGCAGGGCCGGCGGCTCATGCTCGGCCAGGATGCGCTCCAGGCGCTGGCGGATGCGCGCCTCGACGGTCGCCCCGCCGGCTTCGGCCCACGTCACCCGGGGTTGACGGTCAAAGAGGCGCGGCGTCCAGATTTCGCGCCGGCAGAGCCGGCTCGTCTCCTCTTCGGCCAGAAATTGCCCGCCCGGCCCGACCCGCTCGATCTGCTCCAGCATCAGCGTCGCGTCGCTCACCTCGACGCCGCGCAAGATGCGCCGCGTCATGGCGATGATCTCGTCGCACAAGACCAGCGCCTCCAGGGAGCCGATGTCGGCGCAATCGAGGAAGCCGGCGTCGTGCGCCAGCGTCGCCCCGCTCAGGCCGGCCAGGATTGCCTGAGTGGTATACTCGACGGCCGCCTGGACGTCAAGTTGCTTGGCCTCGGATGCGCCGGCCGTCCCCATGCACGGCAGGCCCAGGTAGCGCGACAGGTCGGCCATGGCCGCGCTGTACAGGCTCATCTCCGGCGCGCCATAGGCCGGCCGCGCCGTGCGTAAATCCATCGCGCCGGGGACGCCGCCCAGGCAGACCGGCGCGCCGCGCTTCTTGAGCTGCAAGATCGCCAGACCGCTCAGGGAGACCATCAGATAGATGACCAGCACGCCGGCGCCGGTGATCGGGCCGGTCGAGCCGGCCGTCGCTCCGCCCAGATAGACGACCGGCAGATCGTGCTCGACGGCCCACAACAGGCACGCCAGGTCGGCGTCGGTGTGCATCAAGGGCGCTTGCGAGCTGGCGAAGAAGGCCAGGGACGGCCGGCGGCGCAGGGCCGCTTCCCCGCCGGCGCCGGCCGCGGCTATCGCGTAGATGTCGGCCAGTTGCGCCGGCGCGTAGGCCCAGGTCAGGATCGGCTTGCCGCTATTGGCGAGCATCTCGGCGAATTCGTAGACCGGGGCCAGGGCCGGCGTCACGTCGTCCAGCAGCGCCAGGGACATGACGTAGTCTATCTGCGTCAGGGCGTCGCAGACGCGCGCCGTCCGGCCGGCGTCGCCGCGCCGGGCCTTGCGCCGCTGGCCGGTCGCCGGGTCGAGGAAATAGGTGCAGGTGGGGCCGGGGCCGAAGTAGGTCTGGCCGGGGAAGACCTGCAGGGGCGGCGCGTCGGCGCGGCCCCAGAGCGCGAAGCC
>CAIQJD010000134.1 GCA_903872005.1 uncultured bacterium
CGCCCTATTCCGTTATCGGGGTTGGAACAACATCGCTGATGCAATCCGTTACTATAGCGTCTCCGTCAGACGCTCCCTTCAACTCATCGGAGCTCTCTCTACCTGACTTTGAAATGACCCTGAGTCCCATATCGCGATAGTATCGCGAAAGGATCGCCTTTTCAAATGCCGCGCGTTCCGGTCGCATTCGCTTGGTCCAGAGCGCATGGCGCCGGCAGGCAAGTCATCGAGCGGCCGGCTGGCTCGATGACTTGCCTGCCGCTGCGCGTGCAGCGAAGGCCGACTCGTCAATTCCGTCCCATTAGACGCCCAATCATGGAATGTGTAGCGTCTGCCCGGGATAAATCAGGTTGGGGTTGGCGATCTGGTTGGCATCCATGATCGCTTTGGTGGTGACGCCATACTTGGCGGCAATGCTCCCCAGGGTCTCGCCGGCGCGGACGACGTGCGTCTTGGGCGCGCTGCTGCCGCCGCCGCCCGAGGCGCCGCTGCCGCCGGGGATGATGAGCTTCTGACCGGGATAGACGAAGTCCGGATTGCTCAGGCTGTTGGCCTTCAAGATGGCATCCACCGTCACACCAAAGCGCACGGCGATGGAGCTCATGTTGTCGCCGGCCTGGACGACATATTCAGCCGACGCGCCGGCGCTGCCGCCAGTGCTCCCGCCGCTCGTCGAGCCGCCGCTCCCCTTCGGAATCCGCAGCGTCGTGCCGGCCGCAATCTGGTCGGGCCTGGCGAGCGCGTTCAGGGAGACAATGGCTTCTACGGTCGTCCCGAAGCGCGTCGCCAGCGAATAGAGGGTATCGCCGGACTGCACCACATACTGCGTCTCGCCGGCGCCCGTCGCCGCCTGGCCGGCCGCGGTGGGCGCAGTGGTCGGGGCCGCGGAGCTGGGCGTTACCGGCACGGTCGCCAACACGATCGGCGTCGGGGTGGGCGCCGTCATGCCGCTGGCGCCGGTGGTAGGCAGAGCCGGCGCGGATGTCGCGGCGCCCGGCTTGGTGGTAACTACCGTCGGCTCGGCCGGCGTGGTCGTCACGCCGGGAGCGGGGGTGGGGCTGGGCGGAGCCAGCGTCGGCAAGGTCGTCGTAATGACGGTCGCGGTGGGCGTCAACTTGGGTTCCGGCTTGGGACGGGTACACCCTGCGGCCATGGTCAGAATCACGGCCAGACACAGTACCAACACGCCGGCGAGAAACAGCGATTTCTTGTTCATCGAGAGCCTCCTTCATGCTGCATAGTATGCGCGCAAAACTCCCCCGCCCGCTGATGGCGCAGCCGGCGAAGGATTGAGGCTCCTCCGATTGATTTCATGATACCACAAGCCTGTCGCAGCGTCAAGTGGCAAACGCGAAATTAACCCTAAATCGCCGGCTGCGGCTCACGGCTCCTTGCCGTAGCGCTCCTCATAGAGCCGAATGGCGTGCAAGATGCGCTCACGCGCCACATCGGCCGACTCCCAGCCGATGGGTTTGGTGCGTACTCCCTCCAGATCCTTGTAGACCTCAAAGAAGTGCGCCACTTCCGAAAGGAAGTGCTGGGGAATGTCCGAAATGTCGTGATAGTCGGCGAAGATCGGATCGTGCAACGGCACGGCCAACACCTTGTCGTCGGCCTGGCCGCGGTCTAGCATGCGGAAAAGGCCAATCGGCCGCGCCTGAATCACGCAGCCGGGGAAGGTCGGCTCGTTAATCATCACCAGGATGTCGAGCGGGTCGCCGTCGTCATAGTGCGTATGCGGGATCAGGCCATAGTCGCCCGGGTAGTGTAGCGAAGAATAGAGCACCCGATCCAGCTTGATATAGCCCAGGGTCTTGCTGTATTCATATTTGTTGCGGCTGCCGCGCGGTATTTCCACAATGGCGTAGACTTCATCCGGCGGACGCGGGCCGGCTTCCAGGGCATGCCACAAATTCTCAGACATCACGCTTCCTCCTGAGGCCCGATCATTCACGGCCGGCGCTAAATGAGTAATGGATCACCGACTGAGGACAGGTATCCACGCAGCTTCCGCACAGGATGCACTCGGCATCTTCCATCTTCTTGGCCGCGACCATCTGCTGCACGTCAAGGCTCATCGGGCAAGACTTGGTGCAGCTCTGGCACTGGGTGCATTTCTCGCTCTCGGCGCGCAGACGCAGCGCCGGCCAGGCCAACAGATTGCGCGCCTTGCGCCCGATGATCATGAACGGAGCCATCCAGCAGCTATAGTGACAGAAACCGCGCCGGCCGGCCGTCAGAGCCAGCGTCACGACAAGCGTCACGACCGCATAGTAAATCATGAAATAGATCAACATCGGCCGATCGGAAGGCTGAAAGGTGAAGACTTCTTCGATCAAGTGCAGGGGCCGCACCGCGTGATAGCCGCCGGCGCGGATGGCGACGAAAGCGATCAGGCCCATCCACGGGATCCAGATGCCCCACTTGATCCAGTCCCAACGGCCGCCGGCCGCGCGTCTGTCGCGCACGGTGATGAGGACGTCGCCAATCGCGCCGGCCGAGCAGACCCAGCCACACCAGGCGCGGCCCAGGAAGAGTGAGCTGAGGAACAAGCCGGCGAAAACCAGGAAGCTGCCATTGATGATACCCTGCGA
>CAIQJD010000135.1 GCA_903872005.1 uncultured bacterium
ACCTGATCCTGGTGGAACGCAAGCTGGAGCGGCTGGCGAAAGAGGCCAAGCGCGGCGATGCCGGCGAAGAGCTGGCGCTCTTCCAAAAGCTGCGCGCCGGCCTGGAAGCCGAGCAGCCGATCCGCGACCTCGATCTGAGCGCCGAAGAGCGCAAGCTCATGCGCGGCTACGGCTTCCTCTCCGCCAAGCCGATGCTGATTGTGGTCAACGTGGGCGAGGACGGCGACGAGGCGGCGGCGAACAAGATTCGCTACGCGCACAAAGACTCGGCCGTGATCGGCGTGCGCGGCCGGCTGGAAGCCGAGATCGCCCAGCTCGACGCCGACGAAGCGCAAGCCTTCTTGCAGGAATACGGCATCTCCGAGCCGAGCCTGAACCGCGTCATCCGCGCCTCGTACCAATTGCTGGGGCTGCAATCGTTCTTCACCGTGGGCGAAGACGAGGTGCGCGCCTGGACGGTGCGGCGCGGCGCGCCGGCGGTGGAAGCGGCCGGCGCCATTCACACCGACCTGTCGCGCGGCTTCATCCGCGCCGAAGTCGTCGCCTACGACGACATGATCGCCTGCGGCTCCATGGCCGAAGTCAAAGCGCGCGGCCTCTTCCGGCTGCAAGGCAAAGAGTATATCGTCCAGGACGGCGACATCCTGAACATCCGCTCCGGCGTGTAGCGTCCCATACTCCGAAGGATGTCAAGAAACGCGCGTTTGGTTCCCCGGCCCGGCTGTGCTATACTGTAGCCGGCGAAAGCACAATCGGGCGGAGGTGCGCCATGAACCTGTTCGATGGCCTGGTCGTCGTGGCCCTGGTCGCCGGCGCGGCCTGGGGCTTCATGAAAGGGGTCGTCCACCAGATCATCGGGATTGGCCTGCTCTACATCGGCGTGGTGGCCGCAACCTGGGGCTATCCCTATCTGGCCCCATCGGTGGCGCGGCTGATGAAGCTGGGGATCGCGCCGGCCGGCGCGATTTCCTTCCTCTTCCTCACCATCGTGACCATCAACGTCATCGGCTTTGCCCTGCGCGACGCGCGCAAGAAAGAGTACAAAGTCCTGCGCCTGGTCAATCAATTGGGCGGCATGACCTTCGGCTTCGTCATGGCCTCCGTCTGGGTAGCCATCGGCATCGCCATGCTCTACTTTGCGGCCACCGGCAGCGGCTACACCGCGCCCAACACCGGCGCGCCGGTCTTCGCCAATGTCGGCGGCTGGGAAGCGACGCGCCAGAGCATCCTCAACGGCCTGCGCCATTCGCCCTTAGTCGGGGCGTTCTCGGTGCTGCTCCCCATGATCCTGAGCAGCGTCGCGCCCATCGTGCCGGCCGACAATGTCGTGAGCATCTTCGTCATTCGCTGATTGCCTGGTAGACATGGACGCCAAATACTTACGCACCCTCGAATTTCCCAAAATCCTGGAGCAACTGGCCGGCCACACGTCTTTTTCGGCCAGCCAGGAATTGGCTTTGGCCCTGACGCCGGCCACGAACCTGGAGGCGGCCAGCCGGCTGCAACAGGAGACGCGCGAAGCCAACTATCTGCTGGACACCCATGCCAGCATCTCGGTGGGCGGGGCGCGCGACGTGCGCCCGCTGCTGGAAGATAGCCGGCGCGGCCTGATTCTCAGCCCGCTACAATTCCTCGACATCAAGACAACCCTCTTGAGCGGGCGGACGCTGCGCCAGGCGCTCGGCCGGCACGCCGGCCCCTGCCCGCGCCTGGCCGAAATCGCCGGCCGCATCGAAGAATGCGCCAGCCTGGTCAAAGAGATCACCCGCTGCATTGACGAACGCGGCGAAGTGGCCGACGACGCCAGCCCGGAGCTGGCGCGCATCCGGCGCACCCTGCGCCAGGCCCAATCGCGCCTCTCGGACTATCTGCACAAGCTGCTGGCTTCTTCGGCCGGCCTGCTGCAAGAGGCCATCATCACCCAGCGCAATGGGCGTTACGTCATCCCGCTCAAAGCCGAATTCAAGGGGCGCATCCCCGGCCTGGTGCATGACCAATCGGCCAGCGGGGCGACCATCTTCATCGAGCCGTTGGCCGCGGTCGAGCTGAACAACCAGTGGCGCAGCCTGCAAATCGAAGAGGAGAATGAGGTGCGCCGCATCCTCGCGGAATTGACCGAGCTGGTCAGCCAGGAAGCGGCCTTCATCGAGCGCACCGTCGCCACGCTGGCGCTGATAGACCTGATCCTCGCCAAAGCCAAGTACGGGCAGGCGTTGCGCGCCAAAGCGCCGGAACTGGCGCCGTTCAGCAAAGGGCGCGGCCCGGCCGGCGAGCCGCACACCCTGGCGACGATTGACCTGCGCCGCGCCCGCCATCCCCTGCTGAACCCGGAGACGGTCGTGCCCATTGACGTGCATTTGGGCGCGGACTATTTCGTCCTGGTCATCACCGGCCCCAACACCGGCGGCAAGACCGTCTCGCTCAAGACCGTGGGCCTGCTGACCGCCATGGCCCAGGCCGGCCTGTATATCCCGGCCGCCGAAGGCTCGCAGCTTTCCGTCTTTGAGACCATCTTCGCCGACATCGGCGACGAGCAGTCCATCGAGCAGAGCCTCTCGACCTTCTCGTCGCACATGCGTAATATCGTGGACATTTTGAGCCGCGCCACGCCGCAAGCGTTGGTGCTGTTGGACGAACTGGGCGCCGGCACCGACCCGGAAGAAGGCTCGGCCCTGGCCCGCTCGATCCTGTCGCATCTGCTGCGGCGCAGCGTCACCACCTTCGCCACGACCCACTATTCGGAGCTGAAGATTTACGCCCATACGACGCCCGGCGTGCGTAACGCCAGCGTCGAATTCAATGTGGAGACCCTCAGCCCGACCTATGAGCTGACCATTGGCCTGCCGGGGCGCTCCAACGCCTTCGCCATCGCCCGCCGGCTGGGCCTGGGGCCGGGCATCGTGGACGAAGCGGTCGGCATGATCTCCTCCGATTCGCTGAAGGCCGAATCGCTCCTCGCCAGCATCAAGCAGACCCAGGACGATGTGCAAGAAGAGCGCCAGCGCGCCGCCGCGGCGCGGGGCGAGGCCGAAGCGCTGCGCCGCGAGCTGAACCTCAAGCTGGCCGAGATCGAAGGGGCGCGCCGCGACGTGCTGGAAGAAGCGCGCGGCCTGGCGCGCCAGGAATTGGCCGCGCTGCAAGCCGACCTGGAGCGGATGCGCGCCCAGGCCGAGGAGACGCTGCGCTCGGCCGGCCGCGCCGAAGAGCTGGCGCGCCTCGACGAGATCGTCGTCGCCGCCGAACGGGCCGCCGCGCAGGCGCAACCCCTGGAGGTGGAGCCGGCGCCGGCCGAAGCCGGCCCCTGGATTCCGCCGCAGATGGGCGATACCGTCTGGGTAGACAGCCTGGGCATGTTGGGCGAAGTGACCGACCTGGACGGGGAAGACGCCGAGGTGCAAATCGGTTCCTTTCGCGTCAGCGTCCCGACGCGCGCCCTGGCGGTGCGCCAGCGCGCCCCGGAGCCGGCCGCGCCGGAGCCGGTGCGCTTCGTCTCCAGCGGGCCGCGCCCGCCATTGGAGCTGGATTTGCGCGGCATGCGCGCCGAAGACGCCTTGATACGCCTGGACAAATATCTGAACGACGCCATGTTGGCCGGCCTGCCCTTTGCCCGCATCGTGCATGGCAAGGGCACGGGCGTGCTGCGCCAGGTGGTGCGGGAGAGGCTGGGGAGCTACCCGGCGGTGACGAACTTCCGCACGGGAGAGAACAACGAAGGCGGCGACGGCGTGACGGTGGTGTCGTTCAGCAAGGGGTGAACAAGAACCTCCCGCAGGTTTCCTAACCTGCGGGAGGTTGTCTTTTCACGGCGCGAGCGTCGCGGTCGGCAGCGGGGTGTGCGGCGTGGCATAGGCGATCAGCGCCCACTTGATTTGCGTGACCCAGGTCCCGCCGGCCGAGACGGCCTGTTGCCAGAGCGCCAGATAGCGGTCATGCTTTTCAAGCGTCCGCGTCTATCAGCATGACTTTGATGGGCACTGCTGGAAAGTGGCGTTTGAGTCTTTCGATGTCGTAGATCAACTGCTCGCCGTAAGAGACTCCGCTGGACATCTGGTGATGCAGCGCGTGACAGGGCACGATCTCCACACCGACATCGCACTTGTTCTCGTTGAAGAAATACTGGAACTTGGCGAGGTCGTAGAACATGAAGGCATACTTGCCGAACTGTACCTCGACCAATAGCTTGCCTTTCACGAAGTCTACCTGTTTGAACGCGCCGGCGATGGCGACATCGGAATTCGGGATGGTGATGGTGTACGTATCACGCAACTCGCCGTAGCCCCGGGCGCTGAACGCCTGTTGAAACTGCGCGTTCATGTCAATGGGCGCGTAGAGGGCCTTGCCGGGTTTGGTCTTCTCTTTGCTGATCTTGCTCCGATGCGCCTCGACGCCGGCGATCACGGCGTAGATTTCCGCATCCCACTCAGGATGATGCACCTTGAGGATTTCCGCGCCGCCCAGGTGCGAATACTCATAGACGACTTTCATGCGCTCACGCCTTCATATTCCACTTCTTTTTCGCCAAGAAAGCCTTGTTGATAGTATTCGCTTGATAGGCGCACCTGCGCGGGTGGGACATTGCGCGCCGGCGCATCCGGGTCATACACCGGCCGATCCATCGGGCGCACCCGCAACTGGCCGGCCTCCGCCTGGCGTACCCGCTGCGTGGCGATCTCCACATAGCGCGGCTCCAGCTCCGCGCCCATGGCCCTGCGTTGGTGCATCAACGCGGCAATGGCTGTGCTGCCGACGCCCATGAAGGGGTCGAGTACCCAATCACCAGGGTCGGTCATAGACAACACCAGCCGTTCGATCAGTTCCACCGGGAACTGGCAGGGATGCTCGGTCTTCTCCACATGGTTGGCCTTGACGTTGGGGATTTCCCAGACGTCGCCGGGGTTCTTGCCCAGGGGGTTGCCCGACAATTCCCCGCGACGCGGCCCCTTGAAATACTTCTTCTGGGGATACTTCTGCGGCACGCGCACCGCGTCCAGATTGAACGTATAGTCGTTGCTCCGAGTGAACCACATGATGACTTCATACCGGCCGGAGAAGCGTCGCGAGGCGTGCAGCCCATGCCCGAAGGCCCAGATGATGCGATTGCGCATGGTCAGGCCCAACTCTTCGAAGATGGGATGCAGTTTCACATCCAATGGGATGATCGCGCCGCGATCTACATAGTTGCCCACCTGCCAGCAAATGCTGCCGGCCGGGTGTAACACGCGCGCACACTCGCGGATGACGCGACGCTGCTGTTCCAGGTAAACGTCCAGGCTCAGTCGGCGTTCGTACTCTTTGCCCAGGTTGTAGGGCGGCGATGTGACGACGAGCTTGACCAGGCCGTCTGGAATCTGCGAGAGCAGATCCAGACAGTCGCCGGCATAGAGGACGAACTCGGCCGATTCGCGGAAGGTTGGGGCGATCTTGACCTGTTCCATGAGGGTAAGTATACGTCAACTGGCAATCTGGCGCAAGAGGAGAACCGCCCGCAGGCTCGCAGCCTGCGGGCGGTTCTCTTTTCACGGCGCGAGGGTCGCGGTCGGCAGCGGGGTGTGCGGCGTGGCATAGGCGATCAGCGCCCACTTGATTTGCGTGACCCAGGTCCCGCCGGCCGAGACGGCCTGCTGCCAGAGCGCCAGATAGCGGTCATGCTTCGGGTCATACGCCAGGCGCGGCAGCGACCCGCCGCTGACGATGGTCTCCGCCGAGATGAGCAGTTGGTCGCCGGCCGGCGCTAACTGCCGCACGAAGGTGTACGTGCTCGATCCGCCGGTCAGGGTATTGCTGGAATAACCGACCAGGTATTGCCCCGTGCGGGTGTTGCAGACCACATCCGGCTTGGGATAGTCGCTGGTGTAAGTCGCCAGCTTGTGCGCGTACGCCTGAATCATCTGGTTCGGCCCGATGAGGCCGCCGGCGGCGCGGATGCGCTGCCCCTTCACGTCGCGATAGTCCTGGCCGGCCGGCAGCGTCGGACTATCCACATCGGGGAGCAACACCTGCGTCGCCTGCCACACCACCATGAACTCGTCCAACACCGGGTTGTACGTCACTTCGGGATAACGCTCGCTCTTCAGGTAGCCCGATCCATCCGAAATCTTGAAGGTGCTTTGCAGCGTCCCATCGGCCCCCACCCAGGCCCCGTAGATGTCAATATCCAGGCGCTCGTAGAGCGGCAGGCCGGGCTGCGTCGCCGTCACCGGATGCGGGTTGGGGTGCGCGCCGGCCCCGTCGCGATCATCTTCCCACACCGCCAGGTAACGATTGCGGCGCGGGTCATAGGCGATGCGGGCGTATTCCTGGATGCGCCGAGCCGCGCCGAGGATCTGATGGGTGGTGTTGCCGGCGTCCACCGTCAAGAGCGGGTCCTGGGCGAAGGCGCGCCCGCCGGCGGCCGAGATGACGTTGTAATGAATGTCCTTGAAGGTCGTCCCGTCGTTCACCGTCGTCTGATAGAGCGTGCGGTAGAGCGTGCGCGTGCGCCCATCGTGCCAGGCGAGGAGCCACGACTGATTGACCGGGCTGTAGGCGATGCCGGGGTGCCACTGCTGGTCGTCAATGCGGTCGGGGGCGATATTGGCAGCCTGAATCAAGAACGAGGAACTCACCGTCGGCGTGATGCCGCCGGCGACTTCCAGGAACGCGCCGCGCACGTCATAGCCATAGCCCATGTAGCCGTCCCAGGCCCCCTGCGAATCGTAGGGCGGGACCATGAAGTCGTACTTGTGCTCTTGCCAGGCGAGCAGGTATTTGCCGAGCTGCGGACTCCACGCGGCGACCGGCCACTCCTGGTCTTGCGGCTTCAGCTCGACCGTGATCAGCCCGCTCCCCTTGATTGTGCCATCCAGGTTGAGGCGATAGGCCAGGATGTGCTTGCCGCCACGCCGGCCGAACTCGCAGTAGTGGGCCGGGTCCAGCGCCGAGCAATCGGTCCACAGCGCCAGATATTCGTTCAGGTCGCCATTGTAGACGATGTACGGCTCGGTCTGCGTGGCCGAGGCCGGCGGGCCGAATTGCACGGTCTGGGTGGTCAGGAGCGCGAAGGGATAGGGCGTGCTGGTGCGCGTCGGCGTGCTGGTCGCGCCGGTGGCTGTGACTGTCGGCGTGGCCGTTTGGGTCAGCGTCGGCGTGCTGGTCGGGGTATGGGTGAAAGTCGCCGTCGGGCCGGCCGTGGGCGTGGCGGTCGGCGTCGCGGTGCGGGTGGGCGTCGGGCCGCCGGCCGTCGGCGTCGCTGAAGGCGTCAGCGTGTGCGTCGGTGTGGCCGTCGCGCTGGGCGTGGTCGTGAAGGTCGGCGAGCTGGCCGGCGTTGGCGTCTGGGAGCTGGTCGGCGTGCGGCTGGGGGTCAGCGAGCCGGTCGGCGTCCGCGTGGGGCCGCCATAGGGCCGGAAAGAGACGACGAGCTGCGGGCGCAAGGTCTGATTGCTGTACTGGCTGGAAAAGAAGCCGTATTCGATGCCGCCGTCGCTGCGCCCATTGAGCAACAGGCCGTAGTTGTGCTGCGGATCGCTGGCCCAGCTCTGCGCGAGGCCGGTGATATCCCACTCAAACCAGGCTTGATAGGCAGTGAGGGTGGTGCCGGCGACCACATCGGGGTCACGATCG
>CAIQJD010000136.1 GCA_903872005.1 uncultured bacterium
CGGGAACTGATTCAACAACAGCAGATCGCTGACCAGGAAGAAGGGCGACAGGGAGGCAATGAACGCCGTCCAGGTGTACTGGCCGGTCAGCGCCACGGCAACGCCTACCACCATGAACGGGCCGAATCCCAGGCCAGGGGCCAGGAGACACAAGATGGGGCTGCGGGTCAGCCAGGGCGTGTACGTCACAATGACGAGCAGGCCGGCCAGTCCCAGCGGCAGCAACATCCACCCACGGACGACCAGAAAATAGACGCCGACAGCCGCCACCACCGCGACTCCGCCCAGACCGATGGCGAGAGCCTGACTTGCCAGCGCCGGCTGCGCCGGCAAGGTCCCGCTGCCGCCGCTGAAGGGAGTCCGCGTCGTCTTGAAATCCAGACCGCTGCGGAAATCAGAGTACTCATTCAGAGCATTCACGCCAATATGCGCGCACAATCCGCCGAGGAATACCAGAAGCACATCCAGGGTACGCACGCGGCCGCCGCCGGCCCACACCGCCGCCCCCAGCCCCACGGTGACACAACTGAGGGCCAGAATGAGGAACGGCGCGCGCATCGGCCCCAGGAAAGATTGCAATCCCCTCTTCGGCTTCTCTGACATGCTCCAAACCTCCATTGCTTGAAGATTCGCCCATCGCTACGCAGCACGCGCGCGACTATCTGCATCAACGCCGCAAATGGCAAAACGACGCGCTATTCCTCGAAAGAGATGGCGCCGAATTTATGGAGCGCCTACCCGCCGGCCGGCATCAGCAGCAACTCGCGCAGCCGGCCGCGCTCGGCATCCGAGAAACCCAGCCCATGCCGGATGTAGTGCTCGACCGTCGCATAGTCCTCTCGTATTTGCTCATACGCGGCCAGCAGATACTCCTGGCGCACCTCCAGCAGGGGGAGAAAGCGCGCGCTGGGAACCCCAAGCATCTCAAACGGCTTGAGCTGCCGCAACATCTCGGCCTTAAAATCCGCGAGGAGACTGTTGGTCAGCAAGTAGTCCTGCATCACCTGCTCGAAGGGCACGCCCAGGGCGCTCTGGATCAGGCTCACGGCGAAGCCGGTGCGATCCTTGCCGGCGCTGCAATGGATCAAAATGGGCAGATTCTCGCTCTCCGCCGCCAGCCGCATCACCTGCACGAACTCGGCGCGGAAATCCGTCGCATATTCTCGGTAGCTATCGAGCGAGAACCGGTCAAAGTCGAGCTTGCGCCCCGCGCCGAAGCGCAGCGAGAAGAGCTGCCCCAGGAACCCGGCATCATTGTGGCTCTTCACTTTGATGGGCAAATGCACCAGTCTGAGCGGCAGCCGGCCGAAGCTGGGATCGGGCCGCCGGCTGCGTTCCTTGATCGTCCGCAGGTCGCACACCGTGCGAATGCCCAGGGCCGCCAGCGCCGTCAGATCGGCCGGCGTCGCCTGGGCCAGACTGCCACACCGATAGAGCAATCCCGACTTGATGCGCGAACCATCATGGGTCGCGTAGCCGCCAAAGTCGCGAAAGTTGTGTAGCTTCTCCATTTATTCCTTTCCAGACATTCCAGCCGGCGCCGGCCGGTCGGCCTGCGCCGCGATGCGTAAGATGGCTTCCAGGCTGCGCTCGCAATCATCCTGCGTCGTCGCCCAGGAAGAGACACTGATCCGCATGGCGGCGCGGCCGTGGAAGACCGTCCCGCCGCACCAGCACGTCCCCTCCTGCTGGACGCCGGCAATCACCCGGCGTGTCGTCTCGTCGCTGCCAAAAGAGACCAGGGTCTGATTGAGCACGACCTCATTGTGTACGGGATAGCCGGCGCGGCGCAACCCCTCCGCGAAGAACGCCGCCTGCTGACAGGATCGTTCGATCATCTCCGCCAGGCCGGCGCGCCCCAACGAGCGCAGCGCAGCCCATACTTCGACCGCTCTGGCGCGCCGCGACATCTCCGGCGTGTAGTCGTCGGGTTGCCGGCGCTCCGATTCAGTCAGGTACGCCGCGCTGACCGACATGGCGGCCCGCAGATGCCGGCTCTCCCGCACGAAGATCAGCCCGCTATCATAAGGCACATTCAGCCATTTATGCGCGTCGGTTCCCCAGGAGTCGGCCTCGGCCAGGCCACGCGTCAGGTAGGCGCGCCGCGGCGCAGCCGCCGCCCACAGCCCAAACGCGCCATCCACATGCACCCACGCGCCGGCCGGCCGCGCCCGCGCGCAAATCTCGGCGACGGGATCAGACGCGCCGGTGGCGACATGCCCCACTTGCGCGCAGATGATCGTCGGCCCATGCAACGCCGGCAGCAGCTCCGGCCGCATACGGCCCTGTTCGTCTACGCCCACGCGGACGACGCGCCCGCGCCCCAGGCCCAACATGCTCAAGGCTTTGAGCGCACTGACGTGAACATCCTCGCCGACAATCACCGTGATGGGCGGCGCACCGAACAGCCCTTGCTCCTCGACATCCCAGCCCTCACGTTGCAGCAGGGCATGGCGCGCCGCGGCCAGGCCGGCGAAGTTCGCCATCGTCGCGCCGGTGACGAAGCCGGCCCCTGTCCTCGCCGGCAGGCCGAACAATTCCACCAACCATTTCAGGCAGACCGCTTCCAACGCTGCTGAAATGGGCGCGGCGATCTCACGGCCCCCCTCCTGATCCCAGGCCCCGGCCAGCCAGTTCGCGGCCAGGGTAGCCGGCAACGAACTGCCAATCACGAAGCCGAAGAAGCGCCCGCCGGCCGTGGCGACGGTGGCCGGCGAGCCGATCTCGTCCAGCAAGCGCAGGACGTCTTCGGGCGGCGTCGGCCCGGCCGGCAATGGCTCATCCAGCAGGGCCAGACGCGCCAGCGCCTCTGGCGTCGGGACGACGGAGCGCCGGCCGACTTCTTCACGATAGCGCGCCGCCCGACTGGCCGCGTCCATCAACAATTCGCGCATGATGCTCCCCTTTGCCGCGCGCCGCTCAAAGCTGCACGTGATAGAGATAGCGGGCATGCAGGCCCGCTTCGATGGCCTGGCTGATGCCATGGGCGTCGCCCATCCGGTTGTCGTAGATGAACCTGTTCCCCTCGGCCACAAAGAGCGCCCGCAGCTCAGCCAGGACCGCCTTGCGCCGCAACGCCAGCTCATACTCCTGGCGCGTCAGGTCCAGCGCGCGAAAGGCGAGGCCATGCGCCTGCAAAGCTTTTGCCAGCGGCGTCTTGTCGGCCGGCAAGGTCTCTTTGGGAAATTCCGCGATGGGAACCCAGGGTTCCCGCCCGTGCGAGAAGAGGATGCCCATTTGGCCGGCCGGCCGCAGCGCGGCCCGCAGTGCGCCGATGGTCGCCGCGTAGTCCGCGCTGAAGTACATGCTGTCCATCGAGAGGATCACATCGAACGCGCCGGCCGGCAAGGCCAGCCGATTGATGTCCCCCACCATGAAAGCGAGCCGGTCGGCCTTGCCGGCCGTGCGCCGCTGCGCCTGGGCAATGGCGTGAGGCATGTAGTCCAGGCCGGTGATGTGCGCCCCGCTGCGGTCAGACAGGTATTCGGCGATGAGACCGTTGCCGCAGCCCAGATCCAGGGCGCGCACCGCTGGGCCGAGGCCGGTGGTCTGCGCCAACAGGTCGAGCTGTGCGACATCGGCAAAGCCGTGCTGCGCCAGGTCCAGACCGAAGACGCGCTCGCAGAAGAGGCGATGCGCCTGACTATGCGGCACGGCCGTGTAGAACGCGCGGTAGAACTCTTCCATCCATGACTCCATGAGCGCCCATCGCCGTGCGCCTCCGCAAGATATTCCGGTTCCCCATTCGGGATCGCCATGCACACGGCCGGCATATTGTAGCCGCGAATGAACCGGCCCGCAATTGCAGACCGCTTGACGCGCCGTTGGCATCATGCTAGAATAGTCCCATGGAAGGTGCAGAGATCCGGGACTACATTTCACTGGGGGGTACACACTCATGTCCAAAGGGTACAACGGCAAGGTTCTGCGCGTCAATCTGACCACCGGTCAGATCAGCACCGTGACATTCGACGACGCCTGGTACCGCACCTATCTGGGCGGATGGGGGCTGGTGGCTTACGTACTGCTCAAAGAAGTGCCGGCCGACTGTGATCCACTCGGCCCACTCAACAAGCTCATCATCGCGCCCGGCGTGATGACCGGCCTCCCCGTCGGCGGCTCCGGTCGCAGCGCCGTCGGGGCCAAATCGCCCCTCACGGGCGGCTTCGGCGAAGGCGACGTGGGCGGATTCTTCGCGGCCGAGCTGAAGCACGCCGGCTGGGACGGCATCATCGTCGAGGGGATGGCCGCCAAGCCCGTCTATCTCTGGATCAAAGATGACCAGGTCGAGATCCGCGATGCCGGCAGCCTGTGGGGCAAGAAGACCGGCCCGGTCGAAGAGATCATCCGCGCCGACCTGGGCGACGACAAGATCCGCGTCTGCCAGATTGGCCCCGGCGGCGAGAACCTGGCGCTGCAAGCCTGTGTGCTGAACGATGTCATCCATGCCGCCGGCCGTTGCGGCCTGGGCGCGGTGATGGGTTCCAAAAAGCTGCGCGCCATCGCCTGTCGCGGCTCTGGCAAGCCGGAAATCGCCGATCCTGAGACGATCAAGAAATGGGCGCGCTGGCAAGCCGAACAGATCAAAGTTGAAGGCTCCGCGGCCAACGTGCTGCACGATCACGGCACCGACGGTTTCTTGATGCCGCAACAAGTGTCCGGCGGCCTGCCGACGCGCAACTTCCTCGACGGCGCGTTCGAGGGCGCTGAGATTATTGACGGCGTACACATGACCAACACGATCCTGAAAGAGGGCGACACCTGCTACGCCTGCCCGGTGCGCTGCAAGCGTGTGGTCGAGACGCATGATGAATGGGGCGTTGACCCGTTGTATGGCGGCCCGGAGTATGAGACAGCCGGCGCGTTCGGCTCCATGTGCGGCGTAGACAGCCTGCCGGCCGTCTGCAAGGCCAACGAATACTGCAACGCCTACGGGCTGGATACCATCGAAGTCGGCTGCACCATCGCCTGGGCCATGGAGTGTTTCGAGAAGGGCATCTTGACCCTCAAAGACACCGGCGGCCTGGATCTGCACTTCGGCAATGCCAGGTCCATGGTAACGCTGACCGAGCAGATCGCCCTGCGCCAGGGCTTCGGCGCCATCTTGGCGGAAGGCTCTTATCGGGCTGCCGAGAAGTACGGGCCGGCCGCCATGGCCTGCGTCGTACACGCCAAGAAGCAGGAAGTGCCCATGCACGACCCGCGCGTCAAGCACGCCCTGGACATCGGCTACGCCATCTCGCCCACCGGCGCTGACCATGTCCACAATATCCACGACACGGCCTATCACACGATGGACGGCATCGCCGGCCTGCGCGCCTTTGGCATTCACGCGACCTCGCCCTACAATGAGCTGTCGCCCACCAAAGTGCGGATGACCAAGCGCTGGATCAACAACCGCGTCTTCTACAATTGCGTCGGGCTGTGCAACTTCATGAGCTACAACAGCACCGCGCAGTGCGAGCTGGTCGCTGCGGCCACCGGCTGGGACTTCTCCATGTTCGAG
>CAIQJD010000137.1 GCA_903872005.1 uncultured bacterium
CGCCGAGCGCGCCGGCGTCCCGGCGGTCTGTTTTCCGCCCGGCCCGTATCTGCGCGATGGGCGCGGCCGACGCGCGTATGACGCCGATCTGGCGTGTCTGGTCGCGACGTATCGGCCGGATTGGGTGGCATTGGCCGGCTGGATGCGCCTGTTGAGTATGGAATTCCTGCGGCCCTTTGCCGGCCGCGTGATCAATTTGCACCCGGCGCTGCCGGGGCAATTTCCTGGCGTAGATGCGATCGCACGCGCCTATGCAGCTTTCCGACGCGGCGAGATCCGTGAGACCGGCGTGATGGTGCATTTCGTCCCCGACGAGGGTCTGGACGATGGGCCGGTGATTCTCAGCGAGCGGGCGCCCATTCAGCCGGCCGATACGCTGGAGACTTTGGAAGCGCGCGTGCATAGCGTGGAGCACCGGGTATACGTCGAAGCGTTGCGCCGACTGCTGGCCGCGACGTAGTCTGGCGGGCAGGCATTTCAGTCCATTATGCGTATGATTCGGCGAATCAGAAGGAGGCGCTTATGTCCGAAGAGATGACGTTCAATCAGGCATTGACTTTCGATGATGCGCTGTTGTTGCCGGGCTATTCGGAAGTGCTGCCGGCGGATGTGGATCTGACGGTGGAGCTGACGCCATCGCTGCGCTTGCCGGCGCCGCTGATGTCGGCAGCGATGGATACCGTGACGGAGGCGCGCATGGCGATTGCTCTGGCGCGCGAGGGCGGCATGGGCGTCATTCATCGCAATATGTCGCTGGACGATCAGGTGGCCGAGGTGGACAAAGCCAAGCGGTCGGAGTCGGGGATGATTACGGACCCGGTGACGCTGCGCTCGACGGCTACCTTGCGCCAGGCGGAAGAGCTGATGGGGCGCTATCACATCTCCGGCATCCCGATCACCGAAGAGGGCGGCCGGCTGGTTGGCATTCTGACCAACCGCGATATCCGTTTCGTCACGGACTGGGACCGGCCGGTCTCCGAATATATGACCGCTGAAGGGTTGGTCACTGCATCCATCGGCACGACCCTGGCCGAAGCGCAGGCGCTTTTACAGAAGCATCGCATCGAGAAGCTGCCGTTGGTGGATAGTCGGGGCTATCTGAAGGGCCTCATCACGGTCAAGGACATCCAGAAGAAGCGCGACTTCCCCAATGCGGCTACCGATGAGCGCGGCCGGCTGTTGGCCGCGGCGGCCATCGGCGTCGGCGACGAACAAATGGCGCGCGCCGAGGCGCTGGCGGCCGTTGGCGTGGATGCGCTGGTGATTGATACAGCGCACGGTCACTCGCGTGGCGTCATCAGCATGGTGCGCCGGCTGAAGGCCGCCTTCCCCGGCTTGCCGATCATTGCCGGCAATGTGGCGACGGCCGAAGGCGCGGCGGCGCTCTTTGACGCCGGCGCCGATGTGGTCAAAGTGGGCGTGGGCGCCGGCTCCATCTGCACCACGCGCATCGTCACCGGCGTGGGCGTGCCGCAACTGAGCGCCATCGCGGCGTGCGCGGCAGAGGCGCGCCGGCGTGGCAAGCCGATTATCGCCGACGGCGGCATCAAGTACTCTGGCGATATGGTCAAGGCGTTGGCCGGCGGGGCGCATGCCGTGATGTTGGGGAGCCTGCTGGCCGGCCTGGACGAGTCGCCGGGCGATCTGATTCTCTACGAGGGCCGGCGCTACAAAGACTATCGGGGCATGGGCAGCCTGGGCGCGATGACCAAGTTCAGCCGCGACCGCTATGGTTCGGGGCAGAGCGGTTCCTCCAAGACGGTGCCAGAGGGCATTGAAGGGCGCGTCCCGTACAAGGGCCGGCTGGCCGATTTCGTCTTCCAAATGTTGGGCGGCATTCGCTCCGGGTTGGGGTATATCGGCGCGTCCAATATCAGCGATCTGCACCAGAAGGCGCGCTGGGTGCGGATTACGCCGGCCGGTTTGGCAGAAAGCCATCCGCATAGCGTCATTCTGACGAAAGAAGCGCCCAATTACAGCCCGTCGGAGTTTTGAGCGACGTAGGAGAGCAAAAGAAAGCGAGGAGTCGCGTGTGCTGCGACTCCTCGCTTTATGCTTTGCCTGCTCAGGCTCGTCAGAATCAGCCGCGATTGCGACCCTGGCCCCGGCCGGCCCAGGCGGGCCGCCCTGTCGCGTCGCGCAAGGCGACGTTCTGGTTGGCGCTGGTATCCGTCATCTCGCCGACGATGAACTCGCCTGCCTGGTCATAACCTACCAGAGTGATGCTGTCGCCCACGCGGGGGGCGAAGCCGGCCTGTTGGGCATAGGCCCACGGCTGGCCCTCGACTTCGATAGTCTGGCCGGCGGTCGTCTGTACCGTCAGGATGTCGCTCGCCACGCCGGCGACGACGCCTTCCACGGTCTGCCAGGCGATGGTCGTGCTGGCCGATGTGAGACCGGTCGTGGTTTGGGCGCTGCGATCGGCCGGCTGCGCCCAGCGCCCGCCGCCGCTGCCCGGCGTGTGTTGCCCGCTCTCCAATTGCGCTTGTCCCAGCGCCAGCGTCTCGCCGGCGACCGAGCCGCCGCGCCGTCCGGCGCCTGCCGTCGTGCTGTCACTGACTTTCGAATTAGTGCGATTCACGGCTCCTACGACCAGGATCGCGATGACCCCGGCGGCCAGAAGTCCCAAGAGTACTTTCTTGAACATAGAATATTCTCCTCGTGTATGCGTATATGCGTACTGTTTCTGTGTATGGGCGTCACGAATTGCGTTTCGCGTATGCGTTCGCTGGTTGGCAGAGTAGTTAACCCTGCGTGAAAGGCTCGACCGATTGCGGCGCCGGCTGCGGCCACACGACTTGCGTCATTTTGCGACCCACGTTGACGATCCAGCGCCAGTGGATGGCGACATGCGCGACGGCGCTGGCTCCGAGGACGACGCCGGCCCAGGTGTGCAGCAGATCCCAGGTCGTCTTGCTGAAGAGGATCAGCGGGTCGGCTGCCGAGCGACTGGCCGGCACAAACAGGAAGTAGATGCCGCTAAGCGCTGTGATGAGGAAGCTCAGGGCGACTACCGCGTCCATCGCCACGTTGATGTAGGCATAAGGGCGCATGGGTGGGATGGCGCGGGTCAGACCCTTGAACACGCGCGCGGTCATGTTGACGACCCACTGCCAGTGCAGCAGGAGATGTGTGATGGCGACGGCGATCATGACGATGCCGCCCCAGGTGTGCAGGTCGTCCCACGTCTGCCGGCTGAACAAAATGGTCACGCCGTACATGGGATTACGCCCGCCCTGATAGCCGCCCGAAGGGAGATACAAGAAGTAGATGCCGGAGAGCATTGCCAACAGCCCGCTGAAGCCGACGAGCGCGGCGGTCAGCCAGTTGTTCTGCGTTTTCTTGGAAACAGGTCTCGTTGGTGACATCGGAACCCTCCACGAGTCTTTCTGAAGGATGACAGCGGAAGTGTGCTTCGCCCTCTGCTGTTCCGAGGTCAGTATAACGGCGAATCATGGGGAAATTGTGAAGAAAACCCGAAGAAGTGGCGCTTTCGACGCGGTCTTCTTTGCGTGCGCCATAGTCGCCGGTTTTTGCAGGATTGGGCCAGACATGGTATAATGACGCTCGTTGGAGCATGAGCATTTTGTTTTCAGGAAAGTGGGCTAACCCCACTTTTCTTGCTATCAGGGCCGAATTCAACGGGTCAAATGCTCCAGCCGAGTAGCAGGAGGCAGTCGGTAGGCATGAGAAACGAGTTTATGCTGGCGATCAACCAGGTCTGTGCGGAGCGTCAACTGGCCAAGGAAATCGTTCTGGAGGCC
>CAIQJD010000138.1 GCA_903872005.1 uncultured bacterium
CGCGGCGGCGGCACCAACCTCAGCGGCGGCTCGGTGGCGGCGCGCGGCGGCATCGTCCTGGCGCTCTCGCGGATGCGGCGCATCCTGGACGTGGACATACCCAATCAGCGCGCGGTGGTGGAAGCCGGCCTCTACAACCTTTCGCTGCAACAGGCATTGGCCCCCCTGGGCTATCTCTTCGCCCCCGATCCGGCCAGCCAGAAGGTTTCGACGATGGGCGGCAACGTGGGCGAGAATGCCGGCGGGCCGCACTGCCTGAAATATGGCGTCACCACCAACCATATCACCGGCCTGAAGATCGTGCAGCCGGATGGCGCCATCCTGGAGCTGGGCGGCAAAGCGCCCGACTATCCCGGCCTCGATCTAATCAGCGTCATGGTCGGTTCCGAGGGGACGTTGGGCATCATCACCGAGATCACGGCGCGCATCATGCCAACGCCGGAGGCGATCAAGACGATGCTGGTCATCTTTGATGACTTGCAGAGCGCCGGCCAGACCGTGTCGGACATCATCGCCGCCGGCATCATCCCGGCCACGCTGGAGATGATGGATCAGATGATCATTCAGGCCATCGAGGCGGCCAATCCGGCCGGCTATCCCACAGACGCCGAAGCGGTGCTGATTGTCGAGCTGGACGGCCTGCGCGACGACATGGAGCGCCAGATGGCCGAGATCACCGCCATCTGCAACCGCAATAAGGCGCGCGACGTGCGCGTGGCCCAGACGGCCGCCGACCGTGACCGGCTGTGGGCCGGCCGGCGCGGCGCGTTCGGCGCGGTGGGACGCATCCGGCCGGCCTATCTGGTCAATGATGGCACGGTGCCGCGTACCGCCCTGCCGACGGTGTTGGGCAAGGTCAAAGAGATCAGCCAACGCTATCAGTTGCTCATCGGCAATGTCTTCCATGCCGGCGATGGCAACTTGCACCCGCTGATCCTCTTCGACCCGCAGGTGGAAGGGATCACCGATCTGGTGGAGCGCGCCGGCGTGGAGATCATGACGGCCTGCGTGGAGGCCGGCGGCACCATCACCGGTGAGCATGGCATCGGCCTGGAGAAGATCCATGGCATGCCGCTCATCGCCTCGGACGCGGCCATGGACGCGATGCGTTGGGTGAAAGACGCCTTCGATCCGTGGGGCCTGACCAACCCGGACAAAGTCCTGCCGGTTCATGCGATGGAGGAGCAAGGCGTCCTCTGTGAGGCGGCAACGGTATGACCGCAAAAGGGATTGATCGCAAGCTGGAGAAGATTCTGACGAAGGAACGGGTGATCGGCACGGCCGAGATGTGCGCCGGCTACGAAGTGGATGGCAAGCGGCCGGCGGTCATCGTGCGCCCGCGCGACGCCGGCCAGGTCGCCGAGACGTTGGCGCTCTGCTCGCGCGAAGGCGCGACCGTCATCCCGTGGGGCGGCGGCGCGCAGATGAGCGTCGGGAATATCCCGCGCGCCTTCGATGTAGCCCTCGATCTCTCTGACCTGGACGATATCACCGATTTCGACGCCGACAACCTGACCTTGAGCGCCGGCGCCGGCTGCACGCTCAAAACGCTGGGGAAGCGCCTGGCCGAGCGCCACGAATTCCTGCCCCTCGACCCGCCCGGCAGCGAGAAGGCCACGCTGGGGGGCGTCTTCGCCGCCAACGCGTTCGGGTCGGCCCGGCTGCGCTATGGCTCGGCGCGCGACCTGGCCCTGGGGCTGCAAGCGGCGCTGCCCAACGGCGAGCTGATTGACGTGGGCGGCCGGACGGTGAAGAATGTGGCCGGCTATGACCTGACCCGGCTCTTCGTCGGCTCCTACGGCGCGCTGGGCGTGATCACGCGGGTGAATTGCCGGCTCTTGCCCCTGCCGGCGCGCTCGGAGACGCTGGTCATTGGCTTCGGCGCAGCGGCGGAGGCTTTCGCCTTCGTCGCGCGCCTGCTCGATTCCAAGCTGTTGCCGACGCGGCTGGACATCCTCCAGGGAGACGCCGGCCTGGGGCGGCCGGCAGCCGCCGCGACGCTGATCGTCGGGCTGGATGGCTCGCCAGAGACGGTGGAGCGCCAGGCGACCGAAATGCGCGCCCTGGCCGGCGCGGCGCTGTACGCCGAGCAGCCGGATGCGGCGACAGCCGGCCGCATCGCGCGCCTGGCGCGTGACCTGCCGGCAACGACGAAGGCGCGCCTGGTGGCGCGCGCCGGCCTGCCGCTGGCCGCGCAAGGCAAGTTTTGGGAGGGGGCGACGGCGCTGTTGGCCGGCCTGCCGACGCCGGCGCTGCTGGCGCGCGCCGGCCTGGGCTTCGTCTATGCCCTGACCGACGCCGAGCCGGCGCGCCTGGCCGCGCTGGCCG
>CAIQJD010000139.1 GCA_903872005.1 uncultured bacterium
CCAATCAGCGCGACGCGCCCCGACCAGCGATGCCATTGCAGGAGCGCGGCCGGCTTGAGCCGCAAGACCGGCCGGATGATCTTGCGGCTCTGCAATTGCGTCACCAGCGCGCCGATGGCGGCGACGAAGACGATCAGGCCGATCAGGCCCTTCACGAAGAGCAGCGTATTCACGCCTCCAGCCTCCTGTGAGTTCGACGCGCACAAGGCGCCAGGCTACGGCGGCGCAACCGGCGCGCTACACGGTATAGCCGCCGTCTACGGCAATATTCTGGCCGGTCACATAGGCTGACGCGTCGGAGGCCAGGAAGACGGCCGCGCCCTTGATGTCATCATGGACGGCGAGCCGGCCGAGGAAGACGCGCCGGCAGTACTGCTGCACGAAGACCGGGTTCATGTCCGGCGTGTAGTAGCCGCCGGGCGAGATGGCGTTGCAGCGCACGCCGCGCGGGCCGCCCCAGGCTGCCAGGTACTTGGTCAGGCCGATGAGGCCGTGCTTGTGGAACTGATAGTCCGGCGGGGTCGTCATGCTGGTGCCGGCGTAGTTGCCAAAATCGGGCGCGACGACGCCCTGAATCGAGCTGATGTTGATGACGCTCCCCTTGCCACGCGCCATCATCCGGTCCACGAAGGCGCGCGAGAGGGCGAAGAGGCCGGCCCCGTTCACCTCCAGCGACTTGCGCCATTTCTCGATCGGGTCTTCGTAGCGGAACATCTCACGGGCCACGGAGTTGTTGACCAGAATATCTATCGCGCCGAACGTGTTCCAGACGCGCTCTGCGAAGGCCAGAATGGACGCCTCGTCGCCCTGATCGTAGCTTTCGCCGCTGGCGCGCAGGCCGCGCTTGACCAATTCGGCAGCCCCAGCTTCGCAGCGTTCGCGCCGGCGTGCGGCGATGATGACGTGCGCGCCGGCCTCGGCCAACGCCTCCGAGAGAGGCGTCCCATAGAACCCGACGCCGCCCGTGACAACCGCGACGCGACCGCTAAGATTGAAGAGGTCCTTGATTTCCATGCGCTTAACTCCTGGGGGGCCGGTTTTGCGGAGCGCCCCAACGCGGCCATTTAACCACACATTCGGGGAGAATGCAAAGCCGGCGCATGTGAACGAGTCCGCGGCCTGGCGGAGAATCCACCGCAGAGGCCGCAGAGATTGTTGAAGAAGACTCATGAACGGCCCCGCTTCTCCCTTCCCATCCGAACTCTGCGCTCTCTGCGGTGACTTTGGGCTGGCTTTGGTGTCGCGCCGGCGTGTTAATACGCGTCCAGCTCGCGCAGCCGCGCGTCGGAAATGCCGAAGTGGTGCGCGATCTCGTGCAGCACGGTGCGCCGAATTTGCTGGCGGATGCCTTCGGGCGTCCGGCCGGCTGCCTCGATCGGCCGGCGGAAGAGGATGATGCGGTCGGGCATGACCAGATTGTAGCCTTGATCGCGCGCCGTGAGCGGCACGCCAATATACAGGCCCAGCAACGTGTAACCCGCGCCGACGCCGGCCTGAGCATAATCGCGCCGGCTGGGCCAATCCTGGACTTCGATGCCGATATTATTGAGATGGTCGCGGAACTCGGCCGGCAAGTCCGCCAACGCATCCGCCGCCATCTCATCGAACTCTTCCAGCGTGAAGGCGGATTCCGCTACGCCCCGCGCCTCTTCGCTCCAGGGCGGTCGCCACTTCAGGCTCGTCCCATCCATGCGTTCCCCCTGTCTCGCGGCCTAATGCAAGATTTTGCTCAAGAAGAGTTTGGTGCGCTCGTGCTTCGGCGCGGTGAACAGATCGTCGGGCGTCGTCTCTTCGATCACGCGCCCTTCGTCCATGAAGATGATGCGGCCGGCTGCGGCGCGGGCGAACCCCATCTCATGGGAGACGACGACCATGGTCATCCCTTCCTTCGCCAGAGCCAACATCACATCCAGCACTTCTTTGATCATCTCCGGGTCCAGCGCACTGGTCGGCTCGTCAAAGAGCATGATCTTGGGTTGCATCGCCAGGGCGCGGGCGATGGCGACGCGCTGCTGCTGTCCACCGGAAAGTTGC
>CAIQJD010000140.1 GCA_903872005.1 uncultured bacterium
ATCTTTACGGCCCTGGGCGACCAGGATGGTGTGGCCCAGACGCTGCACTTCCGCGGCACCGTCGCCACGCACCAGGGCGAATTGCAGCAGGCGCAGGAATTGTACGAAGCGAGCCTGGTCATCCGCCGGCAGCAGGGCGACCACGCCCGCGCGGCCAGCCTGCTCAGCAATCTCGGCATCATCGCCCGGGTGCAGGGCCGGCACGATGAAGCCCGCCGGCTGAACGAAGAGGCGCTGGCGCTGCGGCGCGGCCTGGGCGACAAGTGGGCCATTGCCGTCTCGCTCAATAACCTGGGCAATGTCGCCATTGACCAGGGGCGCTACGACGAAGCGCGCCGGCTGCACGAAGAGGGGCTGGCGCTACGCCGCGAGGTGGGCGACATGTGGGTCGTCGCCAACTCCCTGAACAACCTGGGCAATCTGGCGCGCGGGCAGGGCGACTATCCCGAAGCCGAAGCCCGGTATCGCGAGAGCCTGAAAATCGTCCGGGAATATAACGACCGTTGGGCCATAGCCTATCTGTTGGAAGATATGGGCTGTCTGGCGCGCCGGCAGGGCCAACCTGAGCGCGCCCTGCGCCTGATGGGCGCGGCGGAAACGCTGCGCGGGGCCATCGGCGCGCCGCGTTCGGCCGCCGAGCAGCAAAAACTGGATGGCGAGCTGGAACCGGCCCGCCAGGCCGTGGGTGAGGCGGCAGCGGCGCAATGGTTGGACGAAGGCCGGCAGATGAGCCTGGAAGCGGCGGCGCGCTACGCCGCGGAAGCGCAGTAGGCTGACCCGCACGGCTGGCATTTTGGAACGAGGAGATCTCCGTATGCAAGCAATGCAGCGCAGGGCGCTTTTTGCCCTGGTAATCCTGGCCCTGTTGCTTGGGCCGCTGGCCGGCGTGGGGCCGGCCGCGCCGGCGCGCGCCCAGGGGGCGATTGGCTACGTGGACGCTTCGTCCATCGGGCCGGAGCCGAACGGCATGAGCTGGGAAACGGCATACCATACGTTATGGGAGGCGTTGGCGTACGGCAATGCTTCAGAGTACCATGTGGCGGCCGGCGTGTACTATCCCACCAACGGCTCCGACCGCAATGCCACACTCCAACTGAAGAACAACGTCGCGATCTACGGCGGCTACCCGGTTGGCGGCGGCGACGACGCCGATCCGGCCGCCAACGAGACCATCCTCAGCGGCGACATCGGGACGCCCGGCTATAATGGCGACAACTCCTATCATGTCGTGACCGGCAGCAGCGTGAACAGCACGGCGGTTCTGGACGGCTTCACTATCCGCGATGGCAATGCCAGCGCAGTCAGCTTCGGGGCCGGCCTGTACGTGAATGCCGGCAGCCCGACCCTGAGCCACATCCGCATCGTCTCCAATGTGGCGACGGCCGGCGGCGGCGCGTATTTCTTTAACGCCGGCTCTACCCTCAACCATGTTATCATTGAGAACAACATGGCCTGGCAAGGCGGCGGCCTACTCATGGAGGGCGGCTCGCCCAAGTTCGTCAACACTACGGTTCGCACCAACCGTGCGAACAGCGACGGCGGCGGCGTCTATATCATCAGCGGGACGCCTCAGTTCGTCAATGTGGCGATCACCGGCAACCACGCCACAGATAACGGGGGCGGCGTCTACACGGAAGCCGGCATCGCCAAGTACGCGAACGTGCTGATCGCCAACAATCTCGCCAACCGGGGCGCCGGCATGCACCTGCATACGGGCGCCGACCCGCTCTTATACCAGGCGACCATCGCCGGCAACACCGCCTCTTCGGGGGGCGGCGCGGCCATGGAACTGGTGAACAGCACTCCGCTGATTTTCAACTCGATTGTCTGGGGCAATTCAGGACTGGATTTCCTCACTGCCGTAAGCGATGGCTCGCCGCTGGCAAGCCTGAACGTCGCCATCCTGGAAGAGACGTGTACCCTCGACTGCAATGGCGTCAGCTACGCTGATCCGCTCTTCGTGAATGCGGGGGGCGGCGACTATCGCCTCGCGCCGGATTCGCCGGCGGTGGACGCCGGCAATGTGCTTGCCTTGCCGGGCGACGAGTTGGACGTTGATGGCGATGCAGACACCTACGAACCGATCCCCCTGGACCTGGCCGGCGCCAGACGCGTGGTCATGGATCACGTAGACCTGGGGCCGTATGAAGCCCAGGTGTGGAACACCAGTTGGACGGAGGCTGCCCGCATGACGCTGGGCCAGGCGCAGCCGGATGTCTATTCCCGCTCCGTGGATCGCTACCTAGAGCGGCAGGGCCAGTCGCGCTGGTTCAAGTTCTCGATTCAGCCCGGCAGTAAGGTGTTGATCACGCTGACGGACCTGCCGGCCAATTACGACCTGGCCCTGTATCGCGACATCGCCAAAGCCTACCAGGACCTCGATTCGGCCGCGGATTTGTTGCGGCTTGGGGCCGAATTTGCGCCGGATACCTTCAGCCCGGACACCTTCTCGCCGGATACGTTCAGTCCCGATACCTTCAGCCCGGATACCTTCTCGCCGGACACCTTCAGCCCCGATACGTTCAGCCCGGACACCTTCTCGCCGGATACGTTCAGTCCGGACACGTTCAGCCCCGACACCTTCTCACCCGACACGTTCAGCCCCGATACGTTCAGCCCCGACACCTTCTCGCCCGATACGTTCAGTCCCGATACCTTCAGCCCGGATACCTTCTCGCCGGATACGTTCAGTCCCGATACCTTCAGCCCGGACATCTTCTCCAGCGCTCAGACCCGCAGCTTGATTGCCGTGTCGAGCCACGAGGGGACTGCCGGCGAGGGCATCATCGCCAATACGTGGAGCAAGGGGGGAGATTTCTACGTGCGGGTGCGCGGGCGCAACGGCGCGTACGATGCGGCGCGCCCCTTCCATCTGGAAGTAGCGCTGTTGGGCGGCGTGTGCGGGCCGGTCACGCCGGTGCTGCCGGCTTCGGACGCCACGTTGCCGGCCAACGCCTATCAGACCCTCATCGTGACCAACCTCGCCAAGACCGCCGGCGCGCCGGCCGAGAAGGCGCTCTTGCAGACCAACCTGGCCGCGCTGGCAACGCGCACCAACGGCTATGTCCTCGACGTGGGGGCCGATGCTCGGGTGAGCGCCGCGGCGACGCAGGCCGAGAACTACCCCGCCTGCGTCTACGCCATGAACATCCAGGCCGGCGCGATCAAGGAGCTGGTGGATGGCTTCCGGGCGCTCAATCCAGAGCTGCAATATATCGTGCTGGTCGGAAATGACCGCGCCATCCCCTTCTTCCGCTACGCCGATACCGCCCTGCTCGCCAGCGAGGAGGAGTACTCGCCGCCGGTGCTGGACAACACGACCTCCCAGGCCAGCCTGAAATCGGGCTACATCCTCAGCCAGGATGCCTACGGGGCCGCGGCCGAGGTAGCCTACAAGGCCGGCGCGCTGCCCGTGCCCGATCTCGCCATCGGCCGGCTGGTCGAGACCGCGTCGGACATCAACACGCTGCTGGCGGCCTATCTGCAGACGCCCAACGGCGTGGTCGCGCCCAGCAATGCCCTGGTGACGGGCTATGACTTCCTGGCCGACGCCGCCAACGCGGTGAAGGATGAACTGCTGGCCGGCCTGGGCGCCGGCGCCGTCAACACGCTCATCATGGATGGCAGCCTCTCTCCCGAAGACCCCTCCGCCTGGACGGCTTCCGATCTGCGGGCGGCCCTGCTCGATAGCTCGCACAGCATCGTCTTCCTGGCCGGCCACTTCTCTGCCCATAGCGCCCTGGCCGCCGACTACCGCACGCGCCTGGTCGCCGATGAGGTGCTGACCTCGACCACGAGCTTCACCAATTCGCTGGTGTACAGCGCCGGCTGCCATTCCGGCTACAACATCGTCAATGAGCATGGCATCCCCAATGTCACCGAAGAGCCGGACTGGGCGCAGACCTTCGCCGCCAAGGGCGCTACCTTCATCGGCGGCACCGGCTATCAGTATGGCGACACAGAATTCATCGAGTATAGCGAGCGGCTCTACCTGGATTTCACGCGCCAGTTGCGCTATGGCGTTGGGCCAGTCGCGGTCGGCCAAGCGCTGGCGAAAGCCAAGCAGG
>CAIQJD010000141.1 GCA_903872005.1 uncultured bacterium
GCAAGCCGCCCCTGGCTAATGATTGCTGCGTCGTTTTCAGATATCCATTTCTTGCCGATGTCACTGGCGTCTTGGTAGTCAGCTTCGACCAGTGCTCTCGATTGTCGGCGTAAGTCCAGCCCCTTCTTCGCTTCCTTTTGGAGCAAGTCCAGGCCCGGCGCCAGGTCTGATTCGCTCTCGCGGATGATCTGCAACAGGCGCTCCCCGGCCGCCAGGGAACTGTCTGAGCCAAGCTGATCTACCACGGCGACCAAAGCGCCCAAAGTCTCCTTCGAATAGGGTTTCCCTCGACCGCGCTTTTGCGCCTGAAGGCAGGCATCCACCACTACCCGTAATCGTTGTCGCCTTTTATCGCTGGCGCCGGCTTCGACGTTCTGCAGCGGTTTAAGCGCGCTATCAAAGTCGTGCGCCTTAAAGTACATGATCGCCAAGCCGAGCGGGTCGCTTTTCCCGTTGCCGGGCGGCGCGCCCGATTCATCCGCCGGCGGCATAACGTCCACGTCTGGGGTACTCTGATCTCCCTCGGATTCAACCGCCGGCGCCGGCCCTTCTGCGGAGGCCAAGCCCGAGAGTTGGTTCTCCTTCCGCGCGTGCTCCTCAGCTTTCTCGCTCCAGCCCTGTTTCTGAGCATCGCCAGATGGCAGGCCGCGATATAATGCGGCCAGCCCAGCTTCTTGGTTCCTCAACTCGACAACGGCTTCTCGCAGGGAGCTGGCCTGCTCTGGCAACCCCTCGACCAGAAATTGACGCGCCCGTTCCATAGTCGCGAATGGATACGCTTCCTCGCTCACCGCGCCGGCCAGGATTTGCCGGCGCAACACGCCGCCCGCATGGACGCTCAGCGCCGAGATACGCGAGTCGCGGAGCACTTCTCCGAGGTCGTCGCCTACCTGCTTCAGCGCGGGGCGCGTTTCTTCACGCCCATTGAGAGCCTTCAAATATCCTTGCGACGCCTCGCAATGTCTGCGCTCCTCTTGCAGCCACTTCGCGAACGCCGGCAATGTGCTCTTCTCATCCAGAGCCTTCTGCAACGCAGATTCGGCCGTTCTCCACAGTTCCACCAGAGCCAGAAAGGACTGGCACAGACCCGCGATATCCTGGCCCTTGGCCCATTGTGCTGCTAACCTCAGAGCGTCCCGGGCGCCCACCAAGTCATCGTTTTGGGTCATCTTGATGGCCGCCCTGAGCAGATCCAACGGCTGTGTGATTGTTGCATCCAGACGATACGCGTCTCGCATCGCGTCCGCCAGATTCGGAAGATCGGCGCGGATGGCGTTCCACTCTTCGGTCAATTCGGTCTGCAGATACTTGCTGGCGTCCAACGTAGCCTTCTGAGCCTCAGCGAATGCCTCTCCAGCCTTCTGATATGCTCCATCGCCCCGATGCCCCTCAGCCTTTTGGATGCTTTGGCGGATCTTTACCTCCTGGATCAGGAGATCAATCTCCGGCCATCCCTTTTCGCGTGGGTCTCCCAGAGATCTCAACTTCTCTTCTACGCTCGCCAGGTCTCGTTCTTGGGATAAATCGCGCAGCGCATTGAGGAGACCTTGTGATTGGCTAACATCCGGCCGGCCTTTGGTAACGATCATCAAACGCGATGTTGCAGCCAATTGGGGTTTATCGTTAGCGTAGGCAATTTTGGCTTCTGCGAGCTCTTCTCGCGCTTGATCAAATTCTCCGGCGAGCAGGTGTTTGATGGCGCGGTCCAAAAGATCTTCGGTCGCGCGGCCAATAGTTACTCGCAGGGAACTGATGAGACTATCCAGGTCAGGATCGGCGCTTCCGCGCCGTTTCGCCACATCCAGATCCGCCAGGCTCCTCGCGGGATCGTCGAGGGAATTCCTGCCTCGCGCCGCCAGTTCGGTCAACTCCATCATCCAGCGCTCGGCATGCTCATTGACGGCGGCGTGCAACTCCGCGGCGCGCTTATAGCCGGCGTGCAAAGCCTTCTTGAGGATTAGCTGGGCGCCCCAACTGAATTCGTTCCAGGCGTCCGTGTATTCGACTCCCTGGGAATACGGCTTGCCGGCAAGGAACTCATACCACATAGCCCCAAAGCGTTTCAGATCAGCGCCGACGCCGGCCAACCCACTGCCCACCACGTTCCAGTCGAGCACCACCAGGCTGTCTGAGTCACGACGCCACCTCAGATCATCGGACTTTCGGTCATTGCAGGTGTAGCCGGCCGCATGCGCAATCTCCAGCATTTCTGTGTATTGATCCGCCGCTTTCCAGACGAATGGTTCCTTGAGCTGGCCGGCCAGCGTCCTTGTTGTAATCTCGTCCGTCAACTTGGGCGCCTGAATTAGCTCGAGACCGAAGAATGCGTACCCTGACTCTTCGTAACAGGGGAACAGAGGCTCCGGAAAATACCTCTGTGCTTGGGAACCAAAGACGCCAGTCCTGGCTGCTGTCTCGCGTAACTTCTGCAACGTCTCGTATTCGCCTTTGAATCGTTCCAAGTCCTCGGGCGACAGCGCCGGGCCTTTTTCTGATGATGCTTCCGTTTTCCCTACCTTGACTGCGATCTCGCCCCTCGCAGTAGGTTGGCCACGGAATACTTGTGAGAGTTTCCCGGAACCAAGAACCTCTCCAATTGTCACCGCGCCGACTTCTTTCGGCAGTCGTTGTAACACCCAGGTCGTCACCGACCAAGAAGGCGATTCTTCCATGCTGGATCACTCCCAATCCTTTTGTGCTCGCGCGCGGCGCTCACGCGCCGGCCGTCGGGTCATCTCGCATCCATCGGCGCTTGACTACCGACGGCCGGCAACCTCTCGTTCCTCAGCTCTGATTGGCCTGAGCCTTCAAGTAGTCTCGCGCCGTCAGACGCGCGAATGATAGAAAGTCGTTGACGCCCACACCTTGCTCCCGATCTGTGAGATCCATGGGGGCCCGCTCACTCTGCAGGAATGTCTGCAGTTGCTCTGAACTGCTTGCCAGCTTATTCCGCACGGCCACATCCAGTCGTTCCACTAACGCTTGATGCGCGTCATCACTGGTAGGAGCGCCGGCCGGCGCGGTCAGTACGAATTCGTGCAGCGCTTCCACTAGAGGATCCACCATGCGGAACGTCGAGACTTGCTCGGGCAACCAGTAGGTCTTCTCATCGCCAGGGAATCGCAGCCCGTAGCGATAGAGGCCATCCGTATAACCGCGCGTAACCAGGCCGCAGGCATAGGCCAACGCGAACGTCTTCGCTCGCGGCAGATCATCCAGTCCTGCGACGAAGAGAGGTTGGAAGAGACGCGGACGTTCGCGCAGTTCCCCCAGCCGGCGCTCGTAGCTCAACGCGTTGATCTCGGCAGCAAAGACATGCACTGGTTCCTGAGCCTGTCCACGCGACCGGGTTTCTGCATTCCCCGTCAGCGCATGGGTATTCAGGTATTCCTCCTCGGCGCGCCGATAGCAGTCCAGCGCCAACAGCGGCAAAATATCCACAGAAGTGAGCATTCCGACGCTGTAGGGGTCTGTCCCACTCACGATCCGCACCTGACCGCCGCCCCCCCGCGCTGTCCGGGAGATGTGGTCGGCTACTGCTTGCCGGTTACGGAATTCGTTGCCGGCCCAGAGGAAGCGTTGCGCATTGCTCCTTTGCGCCGCGTCCGTTCGATAGGTCAGCAGCGGCTGCGCTTCCGGCCACAGACGGTCAGCCTCCCGCGTCACGTTGCTGCTGCGCCAAAGGTCATCGTTGAGTCTGTCGGCCAGCCGCTCGCCCCACACCTCTTTCCCCAGCGCCCCGGCCAGTTCCATGAGTGCCTGCACGAAGGCGGGGACGCCGGCCGCGTCTGTGGTGAACGTGCGATCCTCCCAGTGGCGCACGACCAGTTCCAGGCTGCCATCCTGGCGCTGCCGCCAGAAGATACGCTCCAGGGCTTGCTCTAAGTGTGGCGCGTAGTAGGCCCGATACAGTTCTTCGAGCAGAGCGTCGTCGGCAAGGGTTGTCCGGGTCTTGATGTCCCGCATCTCTTTGCGCCAGTTCTGCATGTCTGCTTCCGTGGCGTTGAGTTGGCGATATGCGCCGGCCGACAACGGAGTCTCCGCGTGCGCCATCGGAGCTTCGCGCAGGAAGAAATCAACGCGTTCCGTCAGGCTCTGGCGCAGGCGCGCGGCGACAGTTTTGCACGCCTCGGCGCAGGCTACCAGCACATCTGCGCCGGGCATCTTCGCCGCGCCCACTTTCGCCTGATCCTCTTCGACCCGACTCCTGCCTTCGGCCAACACTCGCTCTATCTCCTGCGCAACCTCAATGGCATAACGTAACTTGCCGCTGCGCGCCACGACCACATCATAGGTCTCCGCTTTGCCATTGAGGATCAACAAGATCTCCGCGTTCAGCCGGCTGCGGAAGCCTTGCGCCACGTCCTGGACACAGCGTTCGCGGCCATCGTCGGCCGCCTTCTTGCTCACGTAGCTCAGCGCGCTGTGGTCCTCTTTCTTCCATCCCCTTTGAGCGATCCGCGCGAGGGTGGCCGTCGGGTCCCCGGCCTGAGATAGAAACTTCTGCGCCCGCTGAGCCGGCAACTGTTCCCTATCCTCCAGATTGTGGCGCCAATCCAACTCTATCAAGCCGGCAGCGCCCTCACCCTCTTGCTCTGCAGCCGAACCGACCAACCACCGCCGGACGAGTTCACGCGCGAAGCGAACGTTACATTCCTGCGCCAGATTGAGCAGCGGCAAGCGGTATGTCGCGCACCCCAGCCCGCCGACCACGCCGCGTGCCCGGCTCACCTGTTCAGCGGCGACGGATGTGCGCGTGGTGGTGC
>CAIQJD010000142.1 GCA_903872005.1 uncultured bacterium
CCGGCGCAGCCATGCCGGCCAACGCCGAGGCGTCATACACTCCGCCGAAGCTGCCGATGCCGGCCAGCACGCGCGCGTTATAGGTGCCGCGCACCGCCTCACGCATCAGCTCGACGGCGCGATTGCCGGCGTCAATCGAAACGCCGGCGGCCTGATACGCGCCCAACTTAGGATCAGTGGTCATGACTCTCCTCGTCCAGCGCCCACGCTTCCTGCAATTGCCACGTGCGCGCCATATTCCACCTCATGACTAGACTGTCTGGTTTATATCGCGCCAATGTGGGATGGTCAACACAACCTGAAGCTCAAGCCGCCCCCTGGCCGATATCGCGGCGAACGTGCATCCCCTCAAACGCTATCTGCTCGACGCCGGCATAAGCCCGCCGGCGCGCCCCGGCAATATCTGCCCCCAGGCCCACCACGTTCAACACCCGCCCGCCGGCCGTGACCATCTGCGCCCCGCTGAAGCGCGTACCAGCATGGAACACCAACGTCTCCGGCAGAGCCGCCGCCCGCTCCAGGCCCACGATAGGCCGGCCCTTCGGGTACGCGCCGGGATAGCCCGCGGACGCCAGCACCACCGACACGGCCGCGCCGGCCCGCCAGAGGAGCGGCGTCTCGGCCAGCCGGCCGGCCACGCACGCCTGGCACACCTCGATCAGATCACTCTCCAACAGGGGCAGGATCACCTGCGCTTCAGGATCCCCAAAGCGGCAGTTGAATTCCAGCACTTGCAGGCCGGCGTCGGTCAGCATCAGACCAGCGTAGAGGACGCCGATGTAGGGCATTCCCGCGGCGCGCATACCATCCAGCGCCGGCTGCACGATACGCCGCCGCGCCTCCTCCAATAATGCCGCATCGGCCCAGGGAACCGGCGCAACCGCGCCCATGCCGCCCGTGTTCGGCCCGGCGTCGCCATCGAAAGCGCGTTTGTGATCCTGCGCCGCCGGCATCAGCGCCGCATGGCGTCCATCGCAGAAGGCCAGGACGGATAGTTCCGGCCCGCGCATCCGCTCCTCGATCACGACCGTCTGGCCGGCTCCTCCCAGCGCCCCATCCAACAGGAGATGGCGCAAGCCGGCCTCGGCTTCATCGGCGTCGGCCGGCAGCAAGACCCCCTTGCCGGCCGCCAACCCACTGGCTTTGAGGACCACCGGATAGCGCGCCGCACGCGCGTGCGCCAGGGCAGCATCGAAATCCTCGAAGACGGCGTAGGCCGGCGTTGGGATGCCATGATGCGCCATGAACGCTTTGGCGAAGGCTTTGCTGGTCTCCAACTGGGCCGCGGCCTGCGTCGGCCCAAAGGCCGCCAGCCGTTGCGCCCGAAAAGCATCCACCACCCCCAACCCCAGGGGAATCTCCGGCCCCACGATGGTGAGATCGACGCGATTGCTGTGCGCGAAATCGAGCAAGCCGGCCACGTCTTCGGCCGAAAGAGAGACATTGCCGCCGGCGAGGCCAAGCGACTCCGTGCCGGCGTTTCCCGGCGCGATCCAGAGCCGCTCCACGCGCGGCGACTGCGCCGCCTTCCACGCCAGAGCGTGCTCCCTACCCCCCGAGCCGATGATCAGGACGTTCAAGGTCTTCTCCCGCAGTGCAGTCTAGCGCACCGCGCCTTCAAAATCCATCTTGGCGGAAACACTTGCCAGGCCGGCCGGATACACGCCGGTGAAACAGGCATTGCAATAGCCATCTCGCGCGCCGAGGGCTTCCATCATACCGTCCAACGACAGGTACGCCAGGCTTTCGGCGCTGATATGTTGGCGAATTTCTTCCGTCGAACGCGTCGCCGCGATCAGGTCATGCTCGCGCGCCATATCCACACCCATATAGCAGGAATGGGTGATGGGCGGCGAGGCAACGCGCACATGCACCTCGCGCGCCCCGGCTTCACGCAGCAGCCGCACCAATGGGCCGGTCGTATTGCCGCGCACGATGGAATCGTCCACCAGCACCACGCGCCGGCCGGCCAGGTTGCTGGTCAACGGGTTATATTTCAGGCGCACGCCCTCGCGGCGCAGCCGCTCGTGCGGTTGAATGAAAGTGCGTCCAATGTAACGATTCTTGATCAGGCCCTCGGTGAAGGTCAGGCCGCTCTGATCGGCGAAGCCGATGGCGTGGGGCGTGCCGCTATCCGGCACCGCCACGACCACATCGGCGTCGGCCGGCGCTTCACGCGCCAATTGGCGTCCCAATTCCTGGCGCACATCGTGGATGATCTTGCCATCGAAGATGCTGTCCGGCCGGCTGAAGTAGATGTGTTCGAACGTGCAGAGCGAGCGCGGCCGGACATGCGCGCCCCGTTCGGAGTGCAGGCCCTCTGCATCCAGGCGAATGATCTCCCCCGGCTCCACCTCGCGGACGAAGCGCGCGCCGATGGTGCCCAACGCGCAGCTTTCCGACGCCAAACAGTAGCCCTTGCCATTGAGCTGACCGATGACCAGCGGCCGCACGCCCCAGGGATCACGGATGCCAAAGACCGCATCCCGCGTCAGAATGGTGAGGGAATACGCGCCGGCGGCCTGGGCCATGAATGTGCGGATGCGGCACTCCCAATCGCCTACCCCGCCGGCCAGCATTTGCACGATCACTTCGCTATCGGATGACGTGGAAAGCCCCACGCCACGCTGCAACAGATCGCGGCGCAACAACGGCGCGTTGGTCAGATTGCCATTGTGCGCCACGCCCAGGGGACCAAGCACCGTCTCGATGACGTAGGGCTGCGCGTTGCGTAGTGTCGAGCTGCCGGTCGTGGAATAACGGGTGTGGGCAATTGCCAAATCGCCCTGGAGCGGATGCAGGTTGTCCTCCGTGAAGACCTGCGCCACCAGACCCATCCCCTTGTGCACATGAGCGATGTGGCCGTCGCTCACCGCGATGCCGGCGCTCTCCTGTCCCCGATGCTGCAATGCATAGAGCGCGAAGAAACTCAGGCGCGCCACATCTTCGCCGGGATAGTAGACGCCGAAGACGCCGCACTCTTCGCGCGGTTTATCGTGCTGCAAGATCATCCTGTTCCCTTCTTTACCCCTCTGGGGAGAGTCGCCTGACTAGCGCTCCTCTTGATCGTCGGCAATGAGCCGAGCGGTCTGCTCGGCCTGGAGCTTACGCACCTCGGCGCGCCGGCCCAGTATCTTGGCCGCTAACAACGCCGCGGCATCCGGCTCCAACACCAACGCCGGCGCCACACCAGACGGCATACGCAACGAGGAGAAGACATCCGCCCCGCCGAACCTGTCTCCGTAGGGCGGGCACGCGATCACCGGCGCGGTCACCGCTGCGTCCACGAAACCGCTGAGCGCATTGCTGCGGCCGGCAATGGTAACATACACCCGGCGCGGGCCAGGGGTCTGTAAGCTCATTTGCGCGTCCAGCGACTCGTAGGTCGCCAGGATTTGCAGCAGATAGGCCGGGCTTTTGTGCGCCGACGCAATCCGCATCTCGCAGGTCAAACCCAGCTTGCCGGCGGCTTCGGCCACCTGACGCGCCTGCGCCATATCCGATTTCGACCCCATAATGATGACGATATCCGCCATCGCGTCCCCCCTCGCTTTCCTACAATGAACTGAGTATGGCCGCCACGCGCGGCTCGACAGGATAACTCGCCGGCGCGAAGGGCTGGCCCGTCAACATCTCATAGACTGCGATGTAGCGCCGGCTGGCGGCGACAGCCAGAGCCGCGTCCCAGGCCGGCGGCTCGCCCTCGCCGCGATAACCGCGCTCGGCATACCAGAGCCGGATGAACTCCTTGTCGAAGTTCTCCGGCTCCTCGCCGGCGGCCAGGCGCGCCGGGTAGCTATCTGCCTTCCAGAAGCGGCTGGAATCGGGCGTATGCACTTCATCAATGAGCGCCAATTGGCCCTCGAACGTGAGGCCGAATTCGTACTTGGTATCTACCAGGATCAGGCCGCCGCGCGCAGCGCGCGCCTGGCCGCGCCGGAAGACCGCCAACGCCGCCGCCTGAACCTGCTCCCATAGCGCCGGCTCCACCCAGCCCTGCTCTACCACTTCCGCGCAAGTAAGCCGCTCGTCGTGCCCACCCGGGCCGGCCTTGGTGGTCGGCGTGATGATGGGCGCCGGCAGCGCCTCGTTCTTACGCAGCCCATCGGCAAAACGATAGCCGTAGATCTCCCGTTCGCCCAGGGAATAGCGATACCAGAGGGCCGTGCTGGTGACGCCGGTGATGTAGCCACGCACGATCACCTCGATGGGCAAAGCCCTACACTCCCGCGCTACCATCAGGTTCGGATCGGGGACGCTGATGACATGGTTGCCAACCATGTCGGACGTCGCTTCAAACCAGAAGGCGCTGAGCTGATTGAGCACCTGACCCTTGTAGGGAACGAGGCCCAGGACACGGTCAAAGGCTGAAAGGCGGTCGGTAGTCGCCAGGATGCGCCGGCCAGGGCGCAGATAGATATCCCGCACCTTACCCTGGATGTCTGGACGCGTCGGGCCAGCCGGCATGCCGGCGAAGGCTTGCGCCAAGATCGCTTGCAAGTGGGCATCCGTCAATGTCGTCATCTCGCGCTCCTGTGGGGTCACTGTGGCATTCCTCTGTCGTCTTGGGTCTATGGTTGAGCCAATATGGCGCGGATGCGGCCGGCCATGGCACGCGCCCGTTGCGGCGCGTCGCCGACATAGTCCGACGCATCGAGCAGGGCGCTGATGCGCGCCGGCGCAATCAGCATCGTCAGGGCCGGCTCGCCCATCAGATGACTCGCCAGCGGATTGGATCGGCCGGCGGCCACGTCCGCCCAGGCCGCCATACTGTGTTGGCGAATGACCTCGTGGAGTTCCTGGCGGTCTCCGCCGGCCTTGACCGCTTCCATCAGCAGCCGCTCGCTGGCCGCGAAGACGCCA
>CAIQJD010000143.1 GCA_903872005.1 uncultured bacterium
CCTCCCCTCCGGGGGACTGAAACTCCGCTTCCATCCACGCCAGCCTGGCGGCTCCGCTGCCCTTGTCCGTCGCCGTCCGCCGCTCATAGAGCGCACCCAGCTTGAGCGCCCCGTTGACAATCAGGCCGGCTGCCTGCACAGCCGCCTGCGTCTGCGCCGGAGGCGCAGACGCAATGACCGAGGCCAGCCACCCAAATGCCTTCTC
This sequence comes from uncultured bacterium, assembly GCA_903872005.1. The sequence goes on from CAIQJD010000143.1 coordinate 206, forward strand.
CAGCCCGCCAACGAGGCCAGCCGCTACCAGGTCCAACACCCGCCGCCGGCCGGCGTCCAGCGCCGCCTGCACCGCCGGCTCTTTGATCCACCGGTACCCGGACGTTTCCGAGACGCCCGCCAGCCGGCACGCCGCCGCAATCGTCGAGCAGCGCCCCATAGCGTCTACAAACGTCCGTTGACCCAGGGTCAGACCGTCCCTGTCCCGCATCAGTCGCCCCTCACCGGTGCCTTACGATTTCCGTACGTTCACGAGCGCAACATGAGCCCATTTTGCCCCGATCGCCGCGAGGCCTGTGACGAATATCGTAGTCATCTGATCCTCTTGTAGTTTGCCAGCAAGGCCGCCGCTTGCTCCCTGTAAGAATAGCCGGCCGGCATCGGATACCGTCCCGGATCCTTGAAAATCTGTCGCTGATAACAGATAAAACTCACGCCAGCGCCGAGACTTTCTTTGAGCGTTTGGCCGCTCGCCGCCGGGTCTTGCCAGTATACCAAATGCCCGCCTTCCCATCCCGTCATGACCTGGCCGGCGTACTTCCGCCAGAGCGTATTGTACGACCCGGTAACAGATGATCCATGCCCGTTCTGCTTCAAGATGCAGCACCGGCCATAGGTGGACACGCACCACTCGGCGGCCCTGGGCGCAAGCTGCATGTTCCAACTGATCCCATTGCCCAGGTTGACCACGAATGGCGTTTGCCGCCATTCCTCGGCAACCATCGCAACCATCGGCTTGAAGAACCATTCCAGCAGCGCCCAATCTACCCGGTGCTCCCAGGCCCGCCATTCGCCATCCACCCACGGCCGCACCATCTCCGCCGGCGAGACGCCGGCCCGCGCCGCAGCCGCCCGCACAATCGAGCTTGCTGGATCAGACCCGCACGGCTCCACCGGGCAAGTGTAGAGCGCGTGAAGCTCATTCCAATCGAGGCCCGAGATAACGTTCGCATGCACGACCGGGTCCCCATCATACTTGCTGGCAAGATACCGCTCCAAAGGCCGCAGCAGCGCCGGCAATTTCGGGTCAAATGGATCAGGCCGCCGATTCCGATCGCCGTAGTACATAAGACTCCCCAGGCCCTCCGTGTAGGCCCACGCCGGCGTATAGTCCTCGACCTAGCCGAACGGAACCACCGACATAACTTGCAGCCACACATAGCGGCCCTCTTTCGCATGGGCCAGCGCCACAGACTCAGGAATCGAATGTGTATCATCATTGAATCTGAGCCCACCTGGCTAGAAAATCATCATCGAATCTGAACGCGCCTCAAGCGACTCTGGTACCATAAGGGCTACGTTCGATGGTATCAGAGGAGAGGAGATGATCAAGGTGGAAGAAGTGGAAAGGATTCGACGAGCATACTTTCGAGAAGGGCTGAGCATTCGCCAAATTAGTCTTCGGCTGCATCACGGCCGGCGGGTTATCCGGCGTGCCATCGAGCGTGCAGATCCCAGCGAGTACCGCCTGGTGCAGGGACGGCCAGCGCCAGTGTTAGGCCCGTGGAAAGGGAAGATCGATGTGCTGTGGGAGGAGAGCCAGA
>CAIQJD010000144.1 GCA_903872005.1 uncultured bacterium
CGGCCGATTTCATCGAGCAACGACTCGTACAAGGCGATATGCCCCTGCACCATGCGCTCCGCAGAGAAATGCTGCACCGCGAGCACACGCGAAGCCAGCCCATAGCGCCGGCGTCGCTCGGCGTCGCTGGCCCATTCATCGAGCGCCCGCGCCAACGCCGGCACAAAATCGGGGCCGCGTGGCACAAGCCAGCCGTTGACGCCCGGCTGCACCAACGCGCTCATTCCGCCCACATCCGCAGCCAATATCGGCAGGCCGCTGGACATTGCTTCCAGCACTGCATTAGGCGACGATTCGCTGATACTCGTCAGTGCAAAGCCATCCATCAAATGATGCAGAGCTGAGATATCCGAGCGAAGCCCCAGCACACGCACGCGACTCTGCAGGCCGCGTTCAGCGATCGTTCTCCGAACAATCGTCGCATACGTCGCGTCTGACTCTCTGCCGATCAAGAGCAGCGCTACATTCTGGCGCCGCATCCGCCCCAGGGCCTGAATCAAGCTCGGGTGATCTTTCACTGGAACCCAGTGCGCCACGCATCCCAGGATGAGTGCGTCAGCCGGTATCCCCAACGCCTCGCGAGCCGCCTGATCTGGCGGGCGCGGCGCATAGACAACCGTGTCCACTCCATTCGGAATGAGTATCAGTTTCCCTTTCATTCGGGGAAAGGCTGCCGCCAGTGTGCTGAGGACCTGGGGCGACTGCACCACCACTCGGTCGGCCAGGCTCAAGCGCAACCGCCACTGCCAGAGGGCATACAGGACGTTGGTCTTGGCGCATATCCAGCGTTTCACGCCGGCGGCGCGGGCGATCAGCGGTTCTGTCCAGCCCCAGGTGTAGTCGCAAGAATGTTGGATGACCACGCCGGCGCGATGCAAGGCGGCCGGCGTTCGCAACATATCTGCCACCGAGCGCGCCGGTGTCCGGCGATGCGGCGACATGCGCCAGGTGCATACGGGCACGTCACTCTCTTCCAACAGTCGCCGGCCGTCGGCATGCAGCCGGCCGGCATGATCCACGCTGACCAGCGGTTGGAAACGCCGGCGGTCCAGGGCTTTACAGATCGCCAGGACGCGCGGCAGCTTGCTGTCGGTGGGAGCAAGGGTAGGCAGGGTGAAGAGTATCGGCGCCGGCGCTTTCATCGTTCAGCGCCTTGCCCTGCGCTTGAGACGCAAATGGTCTTCGTGACCATCCACACATGCCAGGTAACTCCCCGGCCCAATCTGGTGCAAGTCTACGTGGTGCATGCCGTCAGCGTTCCAGCCGCGTCCTGAAGGGCCTAGCACCGGCTGCGCCGCGACGCTCTCCTCTGCGTAATCGCGGGGCGAAAGGCGCGTCACGCGATAGGCGCGCACACTATGCGCGAAGCTAGGAACATTGCACTGGGCGTATCGGAACATCTGGCCACTCACCAGCGACGCCCGGCCGGCGGGACGCACCATGCCATCCTGATTCATGGCCAACGGGCTGCGCGGATGCTCGACCCACGGGCCGCGCAAGTCCTGGGTCATGTATAGGCGCAATGCCTCATGACGTGAGCCGGCGCATGTGAACAGATACAGCCAGTCATCCTGAACAAGCAGGGTGGAATCCGCGTAACGCCCCCCATTCAACAGGTCGTATGCGTACGCCCAACGGCGCGGGAATTCCACCGCTCGGTACAGACGGATCGCGTCCGATTCTCCCGCTTCGGGCATCAGATAGAACTCTCCCTGCCAGGAGAAGACACACGGATAGGATACATGAAACGCCTCTCGCAGCACGATCTGCTGATAGCGCCACGCGAGACCGTCTGCGGAGACCGCCACCCCGATGCGCCCTTGCCCCGATTCGGCGTCAATCACCTCAAAGAACATGTACCACACGCCATTGTGCTGAATCATGAAGGGATCGGCCACGCCGGCGGCAGACATATCGGTGATGTCCTCAGGCGTCAGGACGGGATTCGGGACGCCGGCCCCGGGTCGCAGATCCGTCGGCGAAGTCCCCTGGTAGATGCCGATAGAGAGTCGCGCTACTTTGGCAACGAGGGGCACATTGCCGGCGGGGAACAACCCGCTTCGCAACGCCGATAGGGCGCGGCGCGCCGTCCGACGCGCCGTCGCGCTCACCGCACCCACCATCCGTCCTCCTCAGTGTTCACCACCAGTTTCACAATCCGATCCTGAGCAGCCGTCTCAATCTCAACGCCAACCGGCCCAGCGCCGTCACACCCTGATCGCAGTTGTACTCCTCGACCACACGCCCGCCAAACTCGCGCTTGAATTGACTGATCTGCAATTTCGCCTGATTGGTTTGTCCGACATACAGGCCGCTATCGGCAGAAGCGGATCCCCCCAGTATCGTGCAGATTGGTTATGCAGAATGGTTGTATACCATGAGCCGGTGACGGCTACGGAACTTGAAAGTCGTCGTCAGGCGGAACAAACCGCACTGCATAACGGAATCATGACATATCGGGTTACAGTAGATGAGCGTCATATCGCGCGGGCGACGTTTGAGCGAATCGCCGATGTTATTGAGCACAACCTCCACCGTTGCACATGGGAATGGGTCGTAGAGATAGATATACGTAAACTCATCCAGATCAGTGAATTCGCTCGCATCGCTACAGATGAAGCGCACCCTGTCCATCCGGAGGCGAACAGCGTTAGCGCGGGCGATCTCCACCAATCTGGACGAAAGGTCGAAACCGGCGACTTCCGCAAATGGGAATTGTGCCAGAGTCAGTACCGCCCCTCCCTTGCCACAACCCATATCCAGCGCCTTGTCGCGTTCGGTGATCGGCAAAGCGCGCAGTATCTTCGTGAGGACTGGGCCACCACTGTCGCGATAGAACCGTCCTCTGTCATGCGAGAACCCGATTTCTTTCGCGGAACTGACCGACGACAAATCGAGCCCCTTCGCCCTCCAGACGATCTCATACGCTAGTTCAGAGAACCTACCTGTAGCAAGCATTCGCAGCACGAGACACACACACTGCCATAAGCCTGTTAAGTATCTCAATGAGTAGCACCCCTATGTCCATAGGTCGTCCGATGCCGACCGAGATTGTGCCCCGGCGCCAGCGCAATATGTTCTGGAGGCGTACGCGCTTCGGTGAGTGTATGCAGACATACTGGACCGAAAAATAACAGCCCGAACCAGAGCTGATTCATCCAATGCCCGCTCGTCCAGGAGAAACTGAGCACCAACGCGGCGGCCATGAAGGCTTTGACGGATTCCACTGCCGCGCTTGAATTTCCCTGCAACTTGCGAACTACCGTAGCATAATCCCTTAAGCACAGACCAGCGAAGGCTACATACGCCAGAAAACCCAGGCTGCCCAATTCGGCCAATATTTGCGCCGGCCAGACGTGCGCGGAAGCCGCCGGCGCGGCCAGGCCAATCCGCCCCACGCCTTCATACCAGTTGCCGACGCCGACGCCCAGGAGCGGATAGCGCTGCCACACGGCCAGACTGGCCTGCGCCAGCCGGATGCGATTTTGGCTGGCATAGTCCCCGCTTTGCAGCGCGGCGAACATGCTGGTGTAGCGCGTCTGCGCGTAGTCGGCGCTCCCCAACGCGAAGACCAGCGCGACGAGCACTACCACCAACGCCAGACGCGCCGCGCCGCGCGTCCGTACCCACACCAGGGCCGAGATGACCGTCGCCAGGCCGAGAGAGAGCAGCCCGCCCCGGCTCGCCGTGGCGATGATGCCGCCGGCCAAAGCCGCGCCCATGCCAACGGCCAGCGGACGCAGACGCGGCGACTCTTGCTGGACGATCAAGCCGACGACCAGCGGGAGCGCCACGGCAAAGTAAATCGCCGCATAATTGGGATTGCCGGTGAGGCCAACCGCGCGTGGCTCCGCCAGCCCGGTCAGACCCGGCAACTCCAGGATGGCCCAGACCGCCCCCAGCGCCGCCGAAAAGGCCAGGGTCGTTTGGACGAACAATAATTGGCGCGGGCCGGTCACATAGACGCATGCCAGGGCGTATAACAGGACGATCAGGCTCACCTTGCGTAGCGCGGTGTAGAGATCATCCAGACTGGCTCCGCCGAAAGCGCCCAGGATCAGCACCAGGACTAACGCTGCCAGGGCCAGCAAGCAGGGACGCCAGACGCGGCTCAGGCGCACGCGATGAATCACCAGTTGGAGGATCAGTCGCGCCGCAGCGGCCGCGCCGGCCAACTGGCCCACGCTTAGCCCCAGCGGCGACGCGTCATCCAGGCTCACGAAGACGTTGCCCAGGCTCAACGCGATGCCGGCAATCGGCCAGAAGAAGCTCACGCCGGCGACCGCCGCGCTCCAGACCAACCATAGAAGCCGGCTCTGGTCCGTGATGATGAGCAGGGCGCGCGCCGTCGCCAGGGCGAGTCCCAGCGCGACCGCTCTCACGACCATCGGGGTGGACGAAGACTCCTGGAGCGCAGGCGCCGGCCGGCTCCGCCCC
>CAIQJD010000145.1 GCA_903872005.1 uncultured bacterium
GGACACGGCCGGTCTTCTTCACCGAGGCGATGACCGTCTCCCAGTCCAGCGGGATCAGCGTCCGCAGATCAATCACTTCGGCGGAGATGCCCAGGCTCTCCAGGTCGCCGGCGGCTTTGAGCGCGTCGCGCACCATGCGTGAGTAGGTCACGATGGTCACGTCTTTGCCGGCGCGGCGCACGACCGCCTGCCCGAAGGGGATGGTGTAGTCCTCCTGCGGCACATCTCCCTTGTCGTTGTAGAGCATGGCATTCTCGATAAACAAGACCGGGCTGTCGTCGCGGATGGCCGTCTTGAGCAGCCCCTTGGCGTCATACGGGGTGTAGGGCATGACGATTTTCAGGCCGGGCATGTGGTAGAACCAGGCTTCCACGCTGTCCGAATGTTGTGGGCCTTTGCCGCGCCCGCCGCCGCCCTGGGTGCGGATGACCATGGGCGTCCAGAGCGTCCCATTGGACATGTAGCGCATCTTGACGAGCTGGTTGAAGATCTGATCCATGGCCAGGGTGATGAAGCTGAAATACATGATCTCGGCCACCGGCCGCAACCCCATCATCGCCGCGCCGGCGGCGACGCCGATGATGCCATTCTCGGAGATGGGTGTCTGGCGCACGCGTGCCGGCCCAAACTTGTCCAGCAGGCCGCGCGTGGCCCCAAAGACGCCGCCGGTGCGGCCGATGTCCTCGCCGATGAGGAAGACGCGCCCGTCGCGAGCCAGCTCTTCGCCCAGGGCTTCGGTCACGGCCTGTACGTAGCTCAATTCACGCATGGCTGCTGCTCCTTACGCCCACACATAGTTGAAAGCCCAGGCTGCCGGCGGCTCCGGGCTGTCTTTGCCGAACTGGGTCGCCGCCTCGATGGTCTGCGTCGTCTCGGCCACGATGCGTTCGAGGGCGGCTTCGTCGGCCACGCCGGCGCTCAGAATGTGGGCGCGCAGCAGCTTGATCGGGTCCTTCGCTTTCCAGGCTTCGACATCTTCACGGGTGCGATAGACCTGCGGGTCGCCCAGATGATGCCCCTCCCAGCGGTAGGTCTTGCATTCGATGAGAGTGGGGCCGGCGCCGGCGCGCGCCGCCTCGACGGCCTGGCGTACGCGCTGATAGACCGCAATCACGTCGTTGCCGTCTACCACCGCGCCAGGCATGCCGTACGCGCCGGCGCGGTCACCCACGTTCTCGATAGCGATGGTCTCACGGTAGGGCGTGGTATCAGCCACCTGGTTGTTGACGCACAGGTAGACCACCGGCAGCTTCCAGACGGCGGCCATGTTGAGCGATTCGTGGAATTCGCCCTCGTTGGCCGCGCCGTCGCCGAAGAGGCAGAGGACGACACGCGGCTCGCGACGCATCTGCAGGGCCAATGCCGCGCCGGTTGCCAGGGGGATGCCGCCGGCGACGATGGCGTTGCTCCCCAGGACGCCTTTGGCGACATCGAAGAGGTGCATGGAGCCGCCGCGTCCCTGGCAGACGCCGGTCGCCTTGCCCATGATCTCGGCCAGGAGCGCCGCCGGCTCGCTGCCCTTGGCCAGGCAGTGGCCGTGGCCGCGATGGGTGGTCAGGATGTAGTCGTCGGGGCCGAGTGCCAGGACGGCGCCGGCCGAGGTCGCCTCTTCGCCGATGGAGAGGTGCAGGGTGCCGCGGATCGCGCCAGCCAGGAAAAGCTCCTTGCCTTTCTGCTCGAAGAGCCGGATGGTCAACATGACGCGGTACATATCGAGCAGGGGCGCGGCTGCGGCGCCGGCCGGCGGTGCGTCAGCAGGGCGTTCGTTCAAGCGTCAAACCTCCCTGAGCGGTAGGAACGAGACTTCCGAAGTCCCGTTATGCCTTCGTGACGATCAGATTGCCATACTTGTCTACGGCGGCGCGCCAGCCGGGGTGCAGAACCGTGGTCGAGTCCACTTCTTCAACGATGGCCGGCCCGGGCACGACGTGCCCCTCGCCCAACAAGTAGCGGTCGTAAATCGCGCAGTCCACGTAACCGCCGGCCTCCGCGTAGTAGACCGGCCGCGCGGCTTTGCGCGCCGCGCTGACGTCGCCGGCGGCCGGCGGAATTTGGCGCAGGCGCGGCTTGGCGATCTTGCCCATGGCGGTGAGGCGCAGGTTGACGAATTCGGCCGGCTCGCTGGGGGCGTTGTAGCCGTAGGCGCGGTCGTGCTCGCGATGGAAGTCGGCCAGGGCGGCGGCGATGATCGCCGGGGTGAGCGGCTCGTCCGGCAGCGCCACGGTCAGCTCATAGCTCTGGCCGACGTAGCGCATGTCCACGTGGCGGATGAAGGACGTATCGGCCGGGGTCACGCCTTCGCGCGCCAGGGTGGCGCGGCCCTGTTCGTGCATGCGCTGGTAGACGTTCTCGACCTCGGCCGGCTCTATCTGCGCCGTCTGGCGGATGAAGGTGGCCGAGTAGTCGTGCTTCAAGTCGGTGGTTAACAGGCCCAGGGCCGAGGTGATGCCCGGACTCATGGGGATGATCATGGTCGGGATTTCGGCTTCGGCCGCCAGGCGGTTGGCGTGCACCGGGCCGGCGCCCCCGAAGGCGACCATGGCGAAGTGGCGTGGGTCATAGCCGCGCTGCACGGAAACGAGGCGCAGGGCGTTGACCATGGCGGCATTGGCGATCTCGACGATGCCGTTGGCTACGGTCAGCACGTCCAGCCCCAGAGGGTCGGCGCACTTCTCTTTGATGGCGTTCCACGCGCCTTGCGCGTCCAGCTTGATCTCGCCGCCGAGGAAGTAGTCGGGGTTCAGCCGGCCGAGCACCAGGTTGGCGTCGGAGATGGTGGGGAGCGTCCCGCCGCGGCCGTAGCAGACCGGGCCGGGGTCGGCGCCGGCGCTCTGCGGGCCAACGCGCAAGACGCCGCCGGAGTCCACCCAGGCGATGGAGCCGCCGCCGGCCCCGATCTCCACCAGGTCAATCACCGGCGTGCGGATGGGGTAGCCGCTGCCTTTGGATGAGCCGGTGCCGGGGCGCGCTGCCGCGCCGACTTCGTACTCTTTGGTGACGCGGGGCGCGCCGTTCTGAATCAGGCCGGCTTTGGCGGTGGTGCCGCCCATATCGAAGGAGATGATGTCGCGCCGGCCAATGACATCGCCGATGAAGGTGGCGGCGATGACGCCGGCGGCCGGCCCCGATTCGACCATGAAGACCGGCTTGTCGCGCGCCGTCTCAAAGGTCAGCACGCCGCCGCTGCTCTGCATGATGAGCAGCTCGGCCGGCACGCCTTCGGCGCGCAGCCGGTCTTCGATGTTCTGCAGATAGCGTCCCACCACCGGCCGGATGCAAGCATTGATGACGGTGGTGCTGGCGCGGAAGTACTCGCGGAATTCTGGCGCGACCTCCGAGGAGAGGGAGATGACGACGCCGGGGAGCATCTCGCCCAGGATGGCGCCGACGCGCTGCTCGTGGGCCGGGTTGACATACGCGTGCAGCAGGCAGACGGCGACCGATTCGACGTCCTCGGCGCGCAACTGCTGGGCGATGCGCCGTACCGCAGGCTCGTCCAGAGGCATCAGGACATTGCCGCGCGCATCGAGGCGCTCGGGGACGCCGAAGCAGAGGTGGCGTGGGGCGAGGGGGCGCGGCTTCTCGAAGAGGAGATCGTACAGCACCGGCCGAATTTGGCGGGCGATCTCCAGCATGTCGCGGAAGCCTTCGGTCGTGATGAAGCCCGTGCGAGCGACCTTGCCTTCGATGACCGAATTGGTGGCAACGGTGGTGCTGTGCACCAGGTAGGTCACGCCGGACGGTGGCACGCCGGCTTTCCGCAGGATGCGATGCGTGGCTTCCATGAAGCCGACGGACGGGTCGCGCGGGGTGGAGA
>CAIQJD010000146.1 GCA_903872005.1 uncultured bacterium
ACAGTGTTGACGCCGCCCATCAGCGCGACGCGGCGACCGATGCGGGCCTTGGCGTCGGCGACGGTGACGCCGCCGAGGGGATCGAGGGGTTCGACAACGTGCGCGCCGCTGTCGGCGAGCATTTCCAGCAGAATGTTGGAGTTGCCGCAGATGTGGATGTAGATCAGGATCTCATCGCGGAAGCGACGGCAGAAGCGTTGGTAGGCCGGCAGGCAGAACTTCTCGAAGTGCCTGGCGCTGATCAGGCTGCCGCTGGCGGCCGGGTCGCCGATCATGAAGGCATCAATGCCGGTCTTGAGGAGCATTTCGCCGCGGGCGATCATGGCGTCCGTCTGCATCTCAATGACCGATTTGACGAAGTCGGGCCGGTCGTAGAAATCCATCATGGCCTGCTCGCGGCCGCGCAGGCTGGTGTAGGTGTTCATGGTCATGCCGCCGGGCGAGGAAGCCACGAAGAGATCGGGCACGCGCGCCCGCATCTGGCGCAACAAGTCCAGCTTCTCGTTGGTGAAGTCGGCGATCAGCGCGTCGAGGCGCTGGCGAGCGTCAGCCAGGGTCTCGATGGGCGCGGCCGGCGCATCCGGCACGAGATAGCCTCCACCATGCAGGTCAATGAACCCGACGCGTTCGCCGGTGGCGCGGTCGAGGACGATGAGGGCGTCGCCCACACGCACGACCTTCATCGGCTCAGCTTTCACGAAGAGGCGCAATCCATCAGCGCCGACGGCGCGCACCAGGCGGATGACATAATCATAGATCAGGGCCGGGTTTTCCAGGCAGCGGCGCATGCCCTCGATCCAATCCAGCCCGTCTTCCGCTTCGAAGGCGCGCACGGGCATGTCCTGGGTGAGTTGCGGCATGACCGGGATGCGCTCCGTCGGCTGCCGGCGCATGGCGGCAATCATCAGCTCACGAGAGTTCACGAAAAGCTCCTTTCTGGGACGCTGGTGGTGTTTCAGGCGAGATGGGCGCGGATGCCGGCGATGACGGCGGCCGCCAAGCGCTGGTAGCCGCGTTCGGTCATGTGCACGCCGTCGTCACAGATGCAGTCGGGCAGGGAATCCGCGTCCAGAGCGGCGTGCAGGTCGTTGATGGGGATGCCGGCTTCTTCCATCACGGTTTGCGCGACGGCGTTGTAGGCGTGGATGTCCGCCGGGAAGCGCACGTAGTCCAGCTGGATACGCTCGGTGATGACCGATGTCGTGCTGGCCCAGAGGAGCCGGTCGCCGGCGTTGCGCTTGAGCCATTTGACGACGCCGCGCAGATGGGTCTGGTAGCAGTTGATCGGCTGCTGATAAGCCTGGGAATATTTGAAGAAGCGCGCATCGTGCAGCCCGCAATTGAACTGGATCAGGTCCGGCGTTCTATCTCGGAGCCATTCGCCGAGGCCGGTGAGGATGGCGGCGCTGTCGCCGGCATAGACTTGCTCGACCAGGATAGCCTCGGCGGCGAGAACTTCCTTCACGCGGGGGGCGTAGCCGCCGCTGATGGAATCGCCAATGATGAGGACGCTCTTGTGGGACAAGGTGGACTCTCCTGCGAGAATGTTATGCGCTGCGCAGCCGGCTGCGGATGCGCGCAATGCCTTGCTGGAAGTTTTCCTGCAGGCGTTGTTTTGCCAGAGCGGCGTCGCCGGCTTGAACGGCCTGGGCGATGCGCTGGTGGTTGTGGGCGTCGAAGAGGGCGTTGGGGGCGGCGGTGCCCGGCGTATCCATGACCCCGGGGTAGAGCGCCCAAACGATATCCAACAGCTCGCCGAAGAGCCGATTGCGTAAGCCGGAGAAGAGCTTGCGGTGGAACGCCAGATCCAAGGCTCGGCCATTCTCAGCGCGGCCGGCGCGCGCGGCCTCTTCCATCTGCACGGCGATTTCCAGCAGGGCGTCGCGGTCGGCCGGCGGTAGGGCGGGGACCGCGCGCTCGATCAGGCTGCACTCCAGCGTTTCACGCAGCTCCATCAAGTCGAGGAAGTCGTCCTGACTCATCTCCAGGCTGTAGGCCAGCCCTTTGGTGATGGACTGCATCGAGAAGCGTTGCACATACCAGCCGGAGCCGACGCGGGCCTCGATGATGCCGAGAGCCTCTAGAGAACGCATCGCTTCGCGCAGGGCGGCCTGGCTGACGCCGAGGGTGGCAGCCAGGCGCGCCTGGGATGGGAGGTTGGCGCCAGGCTGCAGGCGATTGGCGCGCAAGAAGTGGATCAGGCGAGACTGGATGGCCTCGTTGATGCCTGAGCTTGTGCGAACGGGTTCCATGCCCTGAATTGGCTGTAGATCAGCGTGCGGCGTCACAGGCGGCCGGCCTCCGGTATGCCGGATGATGCAAAGTGATCAGTTATCAGATAGGTTGCATGATAGCACAGGACGGCGCGCCTGTCAAGCTGCCCAGGGCGAAGGCAAGCCTTCGCAGTCCATACAAGGCGGGCGGTCGGAGCCGGCGCGTTCAGGTCAGGCGTAGTCGAGACGCACTTCGCTGACGCGCGGGGTACGCAGGCTATTGACCGCGCCGAGGGCCAGGCGGTATTGGACGAATTGGCCGGCATCGCGCGCCGCCTCAATCGGCGCCCCATTCTCGAACCAGGTCATTGGGCCGGCCGGCCCCTGCCATTCGGCCCTGGCAAGTTCTTCTGCGGTGGCGGCGAAACGTAGCTGGGCCTTGACCCAGGTCTTGGGCGGCATGTCGGCGGTCCACGCGATGCGGGTGGGCGCCGCGCCGGCCGGCAGGGCGAAGGGCGCGGAGGTGTAGTACTCTTCCGGGCCACGATCCATGATGTTGCCGACGCCGATGGCGGTCATGCCGTGGGGGCCGGAGGTGGGAAGGCGCGTGGCGCGGGCTTCCTGGAAGCCTTCGGGGCCGTTCCAGAGGACAACGGAGTAGCCGAGGTGATCGCCCCAGACTTTGTGATAGGCGATGGCAAGATCTATCCAGCCATCTTCGTTGAAGTCGCCGGCGACGCAGCCGGAGGCCGAATGGGTGAAGAGGCGCAGCCGGTCGGTGGCCGAGAAACCGCGTCCCGGGCGATTCCAATAGAGATAGGAGTCTACGTCGCGATCTTTCAGGTCATGGTATGAGCAGATGAAGATGTCGAGCAGCCCGTCGTTGTTGAAGTCGGCGACGGCCATGGAGTTGATGGTCTTGGCCGGCAGAATGGTGCGGTTGTCCTCGCGCAGGCCGGCGGGGCCGTTCCAATAGATGTAGACGAAAGAGTCGTGCGGGCCATGGGGGTCGGGCATGTGGCCGCCGACGATCAGGTCGAGGTAGCCGTTGCCGGTCAGGTCGGCGGCGCGGGCGCAGCCGGCGCGCACGACAGAGAGGGCCTGGCAGCGTTCCATGCTGAAGCCTTGCGGGCCGCCCCACAGAATCAAGCTGCGGTCAAAGGTGATTTGGGGCACGACGAGGTCGAGCCAGCCGTCATTGTTCAGGTCGGCGAGGTAGATCCAGCGGGATTCCTTGTATACGACGCCGTCGTATTCCAGCTTGATGCGCGTTGGGTTCGCCAGGTCAAACCCGTCCGGCGTGCCATAGAAGATGACGATTTCTGGGTTGTTGAAGCCGCAGAAGATCAGGTCCAGGTAGCCGTCGCGGTTGAT
>CAIQJD010000147.1 GCA_903872005.1 uncultured bacterium
CGGCTGCTCACCAGCGAGATGGCTCGCTAGACCTTTTGGGACAGTGAGTATGCCAATGCGATTTCTTACCCCGGAATTGGCGCGCGGCTACAATGAGGGGTGCATTGCGCCGGCGGCTCAATGCGAGTATAATCGCGATGACGCTGTGCGCAGGGAGGTCAAGCGATGCTGACCGACTATCTTCGGGCGGCGATGCGCCGCGCCAGATACGAGATACTATCCGATGACGGCTCGTTCTACGGGGAAATCCCCGGGTTTGCCGGCGTTTACGCCAATGCCGCAACGCTGGAAGAGTGCCGGGACATGCTAGAGAGCGTGCTGGAAGCGTGGATGCTGTTTCGTATCTCGCGAGGCATGGCGCTGCCGGTCGTGGACGGCATTGATTTGGCGATTCGGGAGGTGGCGTGAATGCCGCCCTTCGGTCCAATCAGGCGCAAGGAGTTGGTTCGCTGCCTGAGATGCCTGGGGTTTCAAGGCCCGTTCGCCGGCGGCCGGCATGAGTTCATGTTGCGAGATGATCTCACCGTATGGATACCTAATCCTCACGAGGGTGACATCGGTCGTGAGTTGCTGGCTCGCATCTTGCGCCAGGCCGGCATTGCGCGCGAGGATTGGGAGAAGTTGTAGGGGCTCTGTTCGCATCCGCCGCGCTGCACCTCGCCCCTACCCGTTTCCCACCGACACGCTGCGCCGCTCCATGAGCACCGTATCGCGCCACCGGCCGGCCATCTGCCCGATGCGCTCGCGCCGGCCGACCAGGCGGAACCCGCACGCGGCCTGCAACGCCAGACTGCCGGCGTTCTCCGGGAAAGTCACCCCTTGCAGCATCCAGACGCCGGCGCGCTCCGCCTCGACGATCAGCGTCTTCAGCAGCGCCCGGCCCACGCCCTGGCGCTGCGCCGCGCCGGCGACATACAGGCTGAATTCAGCCACGCCGGCATAGCACGGCCGGCGCGAGACCGGGCTGAGCGCGGCCCACCCGACGATCTCCGCGTCGCGCCAGGCCGCCAGCCGGCCGAAGGGCAGATGCCCGGCATCCCACGCTTCCCACGCCGGCGCTTCGGTCTCGAAGGTCGCCAGCCCGCCGGCGATCCCCTCCTGATAGATGACGCGGACGCGCTCCCAATCGGCCGGTCCCAGCGGCCCCACGATCACGCCGGCGGCCGCCTGCGCCAGGCCGGCGCGCCACGCCGCCGCCCGGCGGTCTATCTCATGGATGAACCCTTCTTTGCCATCCATATAACCGTCGGCGTCGGTGGGGAAGCGGCGCGCCGCCTCTTCTTTCAGCCGGCCATAAGCCGCCGCGTCTGCGGGATGCGCCAGCATATAATCCCGAAAGGCGAGATGATGCTCGATGCGCGGATGATCGGCCTGGAAGATGTGGATGTGGTGCGTGCGGTGGACTTCGTCGCCCTTGATGAAGAAGCGCCGGCCGGGGATACCGAATTCGCCGCGCGGCAGATAGCCATTCTGGAGCATGACTTCGTTGTAGGCGTCCATACGCCCAATGTCGCGCACCACCCCCAGGATATCCACAATCGGTTTGGCCGGGATGGGCGGAATGGCCGTGCTGCCGATGTGATGGATGGCGACGATCTCTGGCCCCAGGATGGCGCGCAGGCCGGCGGCCTCGGTCGCAAACATCTCGGCCCAGCGCGAGTCGTGGGGCACGACCTCAATCTTCCTGACCACCGGCCTGTTCATCAGCGTTTCCCTATTTCCACCACGCGCAACAGCACAACGTCGCCGGCTTTCCAGGTAGAAATCAACATATCGGGCGGCGGCGGCGCGCTGTCGTGCGCGCACTTGAGCGGCGCCGGCACGTCCAGATGCTCGCGGCCGGTCGCGAAGGTATCGTTCACCGCATTGCGGATGACACACGCGCTGCAATGGATCGTCCCGCCGCAGCCGCCGGGCTGGATCGCATTGACGCACTCGAAGACATCGCCGCAAAGCCGCCCTGTAACTGGCGGCATATTGTCCTTCTGAAGCAATCGTTGCGCCGGCGGATTGGCCCCGCACACGACCACATTGTGATCAACCACGACCACCGGAATGGAGAAGCTATCCAGGTATTCCATCAGCGGCACGCCCATCTGGGCGCGCAAATGCACGGCGCAAGATGTGCAGACGCCGTGGCTGATCAGACCATCCGTAATTTCGCTTTCCTCGCCGTCTGGCTGTTTGATGGTTTTACCACACCACGCGCAGACCTGTTCCACGTTCCCCCCCCGTCTTCTAACAGATGCGCGGCAATTGCGCGCCGGCCAGCATTTCGAGAATCCGCCGCGCCCCCAAAGCGGTACGCAAGACGACCCGCCCGGGATGCTCTTCCGTCACGCGGCCGATGAGCGCCGCCCCCCGGCCCAGCGGATGGGCGCGCAGCGCCGCCAGGCCCTGCTCCGCGACGTCGGCGCGCAGGCCAATCAGCACGCGCCCCTCGTTGGCGGAATACAAGGGATCTAACCCCAGGATTTCGCACACGGCGCGCACCTCGTCGCGGGTCGGGATGGCCGGCTCGTCCAGGGCAATGCCGACGCCGGCCTGCGCCCATTCGTTCAGCGTGGTCGCTACCCCGCCGCGCGTCGGATCACGCAGGCAGCGCACGCCGGCCGGCGCGGCCTCCAGGAGCGTGGCGATCAGCCCGTTCAGGGGCGCGCAATCGCTCTCCAGGGCCGATGCGAAGCGCAGCCCCTCGCGCTGCATCATCACCGCCATGCCGTGATCGCCCACCGTGCCGCTGACCGCGATCAGGTCGCCGGGGCGCAGTTGCGCCGGCGAGAGGGTTCGGCCGGCGGGGACGAATCCGACGCCGGCGGTGTTGATGAAGAGGCCATCGGCCGCGCCCCGTCCCACCACTTTCGTGTCGCCGGTCACAACGGTCACGCCGGCGGCGCGCGCCGTTTCGGCCATGCTGGCGACGATCCGCTCCAGCGTCGCCAGGGGCAGTCCCTCTTCAATGATGTAGCCGGCGCTCAGGTAGCGCGGCGTCGCGCCGGCCACCGCCAGGTCGTTCACCGTGCCACAGACGGCCAGCTTGCCAATGTCGCCGCCGGGGAAGAAGAGCGGCTGCACCACGTAAGAATCGGTGGTGAAGGCCAGCCGGCCGACCCCGGCCGGCAGCTCTAACAACGCCGAATCGCCCAGCTCGTCCAGGGCCGGATTGCTCAGATAGCGGGCGAATACATCCCGAATCAAGGCGTGGGTGAGCTGGCCGCCGCTGCCATGCCCCAGCAGGATCGCGTCGCTCATAGCGCCTCCCCGGCATAACGATAATAGGCCGCGCACGAACCCTCGGCGCTGACCATACACGGGCCAATCGGCGCGGCCGGCGTGCAGACGCGTCGGAAGAGCTTGCACGCCGGCGGCTCAATGACGCCGCGCAGCACATCGCCGCAACGACAGCCGGCCGGCTCGCGCGCCGGCGGGACGGCGACCTCGAAACGCCGCGCCGCATCGCGATGGGCGAACGCGGCGCTCAGATGCAGGCCGCTGGCCGGGATGACGCCGAAGCCGCGCCATTCGGCCGGCCCCACCTCGAACACGCGCCCCAGCAACTCCTGGGCGACCGGATTGCCGGCCGGCCGCACGCCGCGGGCATACGCGTTGATGACCGTCGGCTGCTCGGCCATGACGCACTCCACCAGGCCGGCGACCGCGCGCAGGATATCCAACGGCTCGAAGCCCGAGACGGCGCAGGGGATGCCGTATTCAGCCGGCAGAAAGGCCCACGCGTCGCTGCCGATGATGGCGCTGACGTGGCCCGGCCCGATGACGCCGTCCAACGCGACCTCGCCGGCATCTAGTATAGCGCGCACTGCCGGCGGCGTCAACTTGTGCAGGCTGAAGACGCTGAAGTTGGGCGTCCCTTCGGCTTCGGCCTGGGCCAGGGCCGCGGCGATGGTGGGCGCGGTGGTCTCGAAGCCGACGCCGAGGAAGATGACCTCGCGGCCGGGCTGCCGGCGCGCCAACTCCAGCGCGTCCAGGGCCGAATAGACGACGCGCACGTCTGCGCCGCGCGCCCGCGCCGCCTGCAGGTCGCCGGCGCTCCCCGGCACCCGCAGCATGTCGCCGAAGGTAGCGAGGATCGCGCCGGGGACGCCGGCCAGGGCGATGGCGTGATCCAGGTCATGGGCCGCGCTGACGCAGACCGGACAGCCCGGCCCAGCGCGCAGTTGCACGTGCTGGCCCAGGATTTGGCGCAGGCCGAAGCGGAAGATGACGTGGGTATGGCCGCCGCAGAATTCCATCAGCCGCACCGGGCGCGTGGCCCGCTGGACGATCTGCGCGGCAAGCCGGCGCGCCAGCTCGGGGTCGCGGAATTCGTCAATGTACTTCATGGCCGGCTTTCATCCTCTTCGGCCTCGGCCTCTTCGGCGAACGCGCCCATCTCTTCCAGCAGGCGCAGCGTCTCGTGGGCTTCGGCGGCGTCAATCACCGAGATGGTATAGCCGGTGTGGATGAGGACGTAGTCGCCGGCCTGCGCCTCCGGCGTCATCAACAGGCTGACCACC
>CAIQJD010000148.1 GCA_903872005.1 uncultured bacterium
CCGCAGAGAGACACAAAGGGCGCAGAGCCTCAGAAAGGATCGGCTCTCCTCAGCCTTCACCCGATCTTCTCTGCGTTCTCAGCATCTCGGCGGTGAGATAACCTGCATCACGTATCGAACTCGCATGAATTTGACATGGCCCCGATCCAGCCAGTATCGCGGTTGACAACGCGCCCCCGTAATGGTATCCTCTAGCCACATCCAACCACACCACAGGGAGAGATAGCGTGGCCTTCTACCTCGTCACCGGCGGCGCCGGCTTCATCGGCTCCAACATCGTCCATGAATTGCTGCATCGCGGCCAGCGCGTGCGCGTCCTCGACGACTTCTCCACAGGCAAGAAAGAGAATCTGGCCGCCGTATGGAGCCAGATCGAATTCATTGGCGGCAACGTCGCCGATGAAGGCATCGCTGCGCTGGCCGTCCAGGGCGTAGACTACGTCCTGCATCAGGCCGCCATCCCTTCCGTGCAGCGCTCCGTGGACGATCCCCTGGCGACCGACAACGCCAATGTGCGCGGTACCCTGCGCCTGCTGGTCGCCGCCCGCGACGCCGGCGTCAAGCGCCTGGTCTTCGCATCCTCTTCATCCGTCTACGGCGAAAGTCCCGAGCTGCCCAAGCGCGAGGATATGCCCACCTTCCCCCTCTCGCCCTACGGCGTCTCGAAACTCGCCGGCGAATGCTACTGCCGCGCCTTTCACCGCGTCTACGGCCTCCCCACCGTCGCCCTGCGCTACTTCAATGTCTTCGGCCCACGTCAAGATCCCCTCTCGCAATACGCCGCCGTCATCCCCCTCTTCATCGCCGCGCTGCGCGACGGCCGCCGGCCGACGATCTACGGCGACGGCCTACAGTCACGTGATTTCTCTTATGTCAATAACGTGGTGGAAGCCAATATACGCGCCTGCGAAGCGGATGGCGCCATCGGCGAAGTCTTCAACGTCGCCTGCCAGCGCCAATACTCGCTCCTCGACCTGCTCCGCATCCTCAACGAGCTGCTGGGCACGCGCATCGAACCGGGATTCGCTCCGGCGCGCGCCGGCGACATCAAGCACTCCCTTGCTGACATCAGCAAAGCGCGCCAACGCATGGGCTATGTTCCCAGCGTAGACTTCCGCGAGGGGCTTGCCCGCACCGTGGACTGGTACACACGCCGGCGCTAAGACTTGATCCGCATGAAGTGCCAGATGATTTCGATGTACTCTTTGAGAGTCAAATGGATGGGGTGTACGCGCTTCTTGATCGCGTAGCCCTTCCACAGTTTGTGGAAGAGCCAGAAGAGCTTGTTACTTGGCAAAGGCAGCAAGAAGCGTTCGATGAATGGCCGCAGGCGCGGCCACTCCACCATAATGGCGAAGAAGCGTTGCAGGTTGCGTAGCCGGCGCTTATGTGCTGCATCGAACTTCAGCACCGAATCGTCCCACGCCACCTCGCCAATGTCGTCAAACGAGCCGACCATCAAAGCGTTGTCGCGCGCAAATTCGCCCAGGCTGGTGCGCGGGTAGGGCTGAAAGATGAAGGCGTGCGCGTAGGCCGGCTTGCAAGCGATATTGAGCTGCAACGTCTCCATATCGTGTTCCAAGGTCGTCGCCGGCAGCCCGATCATGTTCGTCGTCGTGAATTGGATCCCGCCGGCGTGCAAGAGTCGCGCCGCGTTCAGGATCTCCGCTTCCGAAATGCCGCGCTTGAGCGTCTCGTTGCGGATGCGGGCATTCCCCGTCTCCACGCCCATGCTCACAGAATGACAGCCGGCTTGCTTCAACAGCCCCACCGTCTCCGGGTTGATGAGGTTCGCCCGCACGTTGCAGAAGAACGGCGCGCCGATCTCGGTTGGGTAGCGCTGCGCGAACTCCGCCAGCCAGCGCCG
>CAIQJD010000149.1 GCA_903872005.1 uncultured bacterium
CCCGACCTGGCCGCCGGCCTCGTTGGAGTGGTGTTTGGCGATGCCCCACTTCCACTGGGAGAGGGAGTATTCCTTGTCGTGAGCTTCTTTCAGTTCGGGCCAGGCCTTTTCCATGTAGTAGGGGCCGTCGGCGAGGGTCTTGCCCAAGACGCCGGTCTTGAAGGTGATGCGCTTCATGATGTCCTGGATGAAGGCCGGATCGTTGGCTTCGTACAGCTTCCAGGGGATGGTGTCATATTCTTTGGCGTCAATGTACTTCTTGAAGATGCCGTTCTTGTAGAGCCAGTTGAAGTCGTTGGTGAGCTGGCCGTAGTCGTTCCAGAGGCCGTAGTCGTCGGCGATGGCGCTGCCGAGTTGCGAGGCTTCGATGGCCGTTTCGGTGCCGGATGTGACGCTGGGCAGGAAGCCGCGTCCATAGGAGTTGCCGACGCAGGTGTTGATCTGGTAGCGCGAGACGCCATACTTCTCCAGGGCCGGCACTTCGGTGGCGACGTGGCAGCGGGTGGGGCAGGAGAAGCAGCCGCCGATGCGAACGGTGTGGGTTTCACCCGGGCCGGCGCCGTGATCGAGGACGCCCTTCTGCGTACGGTAGCCCATGCGGTTCCAGTCGTCGGCGCTGCAGTCGCCGGTCTCGACGGGCGGCTTGGCGGCGCCCCAGTAGAGGCCCTTGCGCGCCGTCCAACGGGTGGAGCCGGAGTATTCGGCCCAGGACTGCGGGGTGCTGGGCACGACGCCCTGGTTATTGGCGCCGGTCAGACTCAGGTATTCCTGGATGAGGTCTTTCCATGCCTTCTTGTCCACCGCGTACTTGACGGAGCCGGTGCCACGCACGCCGATGGCTTTGAGGTTCTTGGATCCCATGACGCTGCCGAGGCCGCCGGCCGAGTGAGAGCGGTCGCACATGATATTGGAGACGCGCACCATGTTTTCGCCGGCCTGGCCGATGGCGGCCACGTGGGCTTCGGGCCCCATGATGTTGTTGATTTCGGAGGTGGCGCGGAAGATGCCGTTGCCCCACATGTTGCCGGCGTCGCGCAGCTCGACCTTGTCATCGTAGATATAGAGCCAGACGGGCTTGGGAGACTTGCCTTGAATGATGATCGAATCCCAGCCGGCTTGCTTGAGTTCTGGTCCCCAGTGTCCGCCCATGTGACCGGTCGAGGGCATCTCGATTTCGGTCAGCGGGTAAAGGCTGGTGATGGAGACGCGGCCGGAAGTCGGCGCGCCGGAGCCGCTGAGCGGGCCGACGCCAAAGATCAGGCGGTTTTCCGGGTCGTAGGCTTTCGTGCCGGGTTTGACTTCGTCCCAGATGACTTTGTAGCCCAGGCCGGCGCCGCCCAAGAAGGGCTTGTACTTCTCGATATCTTCGCTCGAGATCTTGCCGGTGGTCAAATCAACCCGCAAGACCTTGCCAGTCCATCCAGTGTATTTACTAGCCATTGATCTTTCCCCCCATTCGGAAACTTGCCCCATTGACTGTGGGCAACGAGCTTAGTGGCACTTGGCGCAGCTATCGGTCACTTCCTTCGGCGTGCC
The DNA here is from genome assembly GCA_903872005.1 of uncultured bacterium. The sequence continues at coordinate 1,537 of CAIQJD010000149.1, forward strand.
GACATAGGACGGCACCACGAAACGGCGCGGCGACGACTTGGTCAAGTCTTGCCACGGAATATACTGCAACGCCCCGGTGGGGCAGGCCTGGACACATTCGGGCTTGCCGGCGCACAAGTGGCACTTGGTGGCCTTCTTGGCTTCTTCGTTGAACGAGGTCATGCCCCAGGGACAGGCTTGCAGGCAGGTGCGGCAGCCGCGGCATTTGTCCTGGTTGACGATGCGGGCGTTGACCGGGCCGCTGATCTCGATAGCGCCGTAGGGGCATGCGAGCTGGCAGGGCACAGGGTGCGGGCACTGCTTGCAGAGATCCTGGACGACCAGGTGGTTGCCATATTCGCCCTGGGCGGAGTCAGAAGCGTAGGCGTTCTGTGGGCCTTGCGGGCCATAGGTGTAGTTGCGAGCGATCTTGATGCGGGACATGGCCGGCTGAGCCACGCCTTCGTTGTAGTCGGTGCAGGCCAATTCGCAGCGCCGGCAACCGACGCAGCGGCTGGGGATGCCGATGACCAGACCCTGCGAGTTGGGGCCATAGACCTGGCGGGTCTGAGCGGCCGGCGTGGCGGTACCCTGGGCGCTGACTTCGGCAGCGTCGAAGAGGTTGCCGCCCACGGCACACAGAGTGACGACGCTGAGGCCACTGTAGCCGGCCAATTTGAGGATCTGCCGCCGGCTCAGCGGCTTGCCGGTCGTTGGGGTCGGCTCGACCATCTCTTCACTCTCAAGCGATTCCCTCGTCTTCTCGTCCATGTGAATCTCCTCAACCATAATCGAATTCCTACTGCATTAGTGGGATATTAGTGAAAGGCATCACATTTTGGTGGCCCAGCACCTCCTTCTCGCGATACTGGAGTACGGGCGGCTTGATCACTCGCGCATGCGGACGCACTGCTTCCAGCCCACGCCCAATTCCGTCTGTCACGCGTAGTTGGTATGCGCGTATACAAGTGATCGCAACGCACATGCAACAACGATACCGGACCTGCGGAAGCAACTTGAGGCCTCCGCTCGCGACAGACGAATCGGCGCGGCAAAGCCAACAATGCTTGCCACACGACGTTTGCAACCGAGATGGCATCTCGGTTGCAACTGTTCTGACAATTTAGGTTGTATTGGAACTTATTAGGGGCGGGTGGTATTTCTATTGACCCAGTATATTGTGCATTATAGCACAAAAACGCCGTTTGTCAACTGGCACGTTTGACAGACCAGTCAAATCATGGTACACTCTTGACCTAGAGACGGGGACGTCTGCAAGCTCCAGGTTGAGCGGCATTATGTGAGCGAGAGGTTGAGGAGCATGTTTCTGTGTTCGCGTGCTCGACGACGATTGTTGCGCCGGCCGGACCACCCGTCTGGATAACGCCGCGTCAGAGCTTGTTGATGCGCTTTGTCAGGGCCAGTCACCCAGATGGGGACTGGCCCTTTTTGTACCGTTCAGAAGTTCGCGCGCGATGGTAGCATTGCATAAGGAGGATTGGCAAATGGCAGTCAAAGGCAACATCAAGAAGGTCGTCCTGGCTTACTCCGGTGGATTGGATACGTCGGTGATTGTCCCGTGGCTCAAGGAGAACTATGGGTGCGAAGTGGTCTGCTGCACGGGGAACCTGGGCCAGGGAGACGATGAGCTGGTCGGCCTGGACGAGAAGGCGAAGGCCAGTGGGGCCAGTAAGCTTTACGTGAAGGATCAGCGGCGGGA